>JAFGMN010000342.1 GCA_016927515.1 candidate division CSSED10-310 bacterium
CCGGTACCCGAGTATATACCGTCCGCCACGCGTACGGTATCGCCAGGGTCGGCGGCGGTGATGGCGGCCTGGATCGTCGGATACTCTTGGGGTACATCCAGGTTCCGGGCAAACAGGATACCCGGCACGACGCACAGCGTCACCAGCCCGAAAAGCCAACCGCCGGAGACGATGCGATGACGAGGGTTGAATCGATTCTTCTTCATGAAAAGGCTCCTTTCCAGCTGTGACCGCAGAGGCGAAACCACTCGGAAACAAGGAGACGTCGATGTACGGCATTTCGTGCCAGTCCCCGCGCATTCGTCCGTGCGAACGCGACTCATTCCGTATTCGATCACGCAGGTTGGGACCCGGTCGATTGTTTCGGAAGGGTTTGACACAGAATTTTAGCTGCTATACGATGATGATATGAAGACGTCACTTCGACACACAATGGACCTGATGAGCCGGGTCGTCCAGCGCATGGCGGCCATCGAGAATTCTCCACGGGATTTTGGGACCGGGGATTTGCTGTTCCGGGCGGAGATTCACACGGTGGAAGCCATCGGGCGGATACCCGGGGTTGGGATCACGGAGCTTGCCGGGATGTTGGGGGTGACGAAGGGAGCGGTATCGCAGATGGTGAAGAAACTGGTACAGAAGGGACTGGTCAGGCGGACTTTGGATCCGGCCAATGCACGATTGGTCTGTCTGATCCTGACACCGACGGGACGGGTGGCGCGGGATGGGCACGAGGCATTTCATCACCGCATGGAACAGGTTGTCCGGGATGGATTCCCGGACGATATCGATGCGGTAAACGAGCGATTCCGGACGGTGTTTAACGAGCTGGACCGGATACTGGATGACATGATAACGGTGGGGTTGAGTGCGTAAGCTATTGTTTATAGAATCGATGGTTAAGGAGCTAAACAATGAATGCGAGTATTGTCTTTACGGTGGCATCTGAGCGGACGGCGGCGGGGGATACGGTTGCAATGAATGGCCGGGTATGTCCGGAGTCGGTCGCGCCCTGGCTGGACAATCCGGTTCGCCGGTGGGTGACCGGATCGCGGCGCTTGGCCCGGCGATATCTGTCCCCTGGCATGACGGTTCTGGATGTTGGCTGTGGGCCGGCACCGATGCTGGTGGATATCGTTCGAGCCATCGGTCCCGGCGGCCGGCTGATCTGTGTGGATATTCAGCGGGGGATGCTGGAGCGGGTCGCGCGCAAGGTCGTACGCCTGGGCGTGTGCGATCGGGTCCGTTTGCACTTGAGTCATCCCGATGATCTGGGACTTGAACCCGGTTTGGTCGATGTGGCGATTGCATTCTGGATGGTTCACGAAGCTCCGGATCCGCATCGGCTTCTCGGTCAGATTCGGGATACCCTGAAGCCCGCCGGCCGATTCCTGATGATCGAACCGGCAATGCATGTGTCGAAACAGGTATTCAATGACGGTATCGCCTGGAATCAATCCCATGGAATGATGATGGAACACGGCGCGCACGGCTGGATGAACCGGATGGCCTGCTTCACGAAGTGCGACGTGTAAAATCTGGATTCAGTTGCGCTGAACCACTGGTCATCCAGCCGGCAATAGGGTACAAGAGTGCTTGATCACTGATTTGCGGGATGATTTGGCTGGACGGAGTAACATGGCGGCGAATGCTCTTATCCTGGTTTTCCTGATCCTGATAACCTGGCTGCTCTATCGGTTCCGGTTAAAAACCCTGACGAGTTTTACCGAAACCGGAACTGTCTTCGCAGTCCTAGCCATCCTATTCCTGTTTTTCATCGCAAATACCCTTTTCGCGTTTGTGGGATATCGGAGCTTACGGAGTGCCTCCATGCAGGACCCCATCCAGTATGCTTCGGATCTGGACGAGCTGCCTTCCGGTCAATTCGTTATCGTTTCCGGTGCAGTGAGTCGCTCCAACCCAGCGGTTTACTCGGATTATGTTGCATACCAGGATACCCATCATCTGTGGGTACCGTCGGGAATCATCGTTGACCTGGAACACGGTACAGCGTTTGTTTCAAACGATACCTTTGCCGCACGGGGATGGCCCATCGACGCATTGGAGTATTCGTATCTGAAACCCGGTCAGCGTGTGATGGTTGTTGGCCATGTGGAGTGGTCGACGGGGATATGGGGTGCAGATAAAGGAAACGAACGTGTCTCCATCAGAGCCGAGATCGTCTTTGCCGGAACTCCCGCGCAATTCGCATCGAGTCTTCGCTGGAAATCGGCTGTTGGCTTGGCATTTGTGACAGCCGACCTGGCCGGAACTGCCGTTGTTCTGATCATCGGCATCACGCTGTTTATACGTCTGCAACGTGCCGGGCAGAACCCATCGACAGGGTAACAGGTTTATCTCCAACACGGCCGGATGTTTCGGTTGTCTGCATGGGATCCGGTCAGGGCATTGTTTGCCATTCGATCACGTCATACATGATGAGTGCCTGAGAAGGAGAATAGAGAAGCGCTCCCCAGAAGCGGAGGCCGAAAAGGGTCCCGACGCCCGCAGGCCAGGTGAAATCCATAATGGGTTCACTGATGATGTGCGCAGCCGGCAGGGTGACCGTTTCGCAATCCAAAGCGCTCGACCAGCCCGGCCAAAACCACATGGCGCCGTCTATCTCCAGGACAATATATTCATTCGCCGTGACGGGATGTGCAGAATGATTGGCACAATTGTGTTTCAGTAGGAAGCGATCCCCTGGTTGCAATACCACGTCGTTCATCCACAGGTTCATCGATACGGCCGGAAACCCTTCATACGCCAGAACATCTGACGTATAACTGCTGCCGATGGCGATGTGAGGAATACCTTGAGGATCGTGAACGAGAGATAACTCCAATGCGTATCGATCCATAGACGAAACGGTGTCCATGATCCACGAACCGGAATGGCGGACAGCATAGCGGATCTGATCGGTGGAACTTTGGATCACGTATGCCAGACACACGTCGCCATCGGGATTGGTATCGATATCCAGAGTCGGCCAGAAGGTGCCGGAGTCGACAACGACCTCTTCCTGCCAGTGACCTCCCTCATTCCAGATATGATAGAGTTTCTGATAGTCATCATTATATGCGGCCATATGGATTGTGTTGGACCGGTCGACAGTGATCCGGTAGTTCGCCTTGTATTTTGAGCTGAAATCCAGCGTCTGCCAGGAACCGGCGGAGGACATATGTTTGAGACGGAGATTGTCCGTGCTTGCCGCCGGGTAGCAAATGATGGGAAGGTCGTTGCTGTTCAGTACCATATCGAATGCCAGCCATGTGGATCGTGTCTCATCCAGTATCGTGGAGGTGAACGGGCCTTGCCATGAAGACGCCGACATGTATACAAGATTCAAGTTTTTAGCAGACTGATAGACCAGGTGAACTGACCCATGCGACCCGATCGCCATTCGAATCATCGCAATCGAATTAGCTTCCGTGACGATTGCACGGGTATTCCATCGGTTACCGTCGTATACTGCCAGTTCAAGTGTTCCAGCGTCATTATTGACATATACGGCGATGGGTTTGCCATCCGGAAGAAAATGAAAATCGAAATCGCTGTCGATCGATCCGGGAAACGGTGGAACCGCCGTCGACCACCCGGATCCATCATGATAGCAATGATATCCCAGATCGCGTTTGTTGTTCCGGACCAAAAGATGGGGCCGCATCAGGGAATCAATAGCCAGCGCTGTATCCGTTAGATAGGATGAGGCGGTATCCACTCGGGTGTTTATCCAGTCCAGAGCGGCCTGGTTTATTCCCAGTTTCAGATCGAACGTGTCCTGATTCAGATATAAGACATACTGGACGGCATCGTTCCAGACTTCCAGACCGGGATTTTTTAGTGCATAACCGGATCCGGTCTCAACCACCGAGACATCCCAATGGTCATTGATTCCCCGCGCCACTTTCAGTTTTTTCGTATTCGCATCGGTATAGGCGACCATCAGATCGCCGCTGGGAGTCATTTCCAGGTCCATCTGATCGAATGGCCCGGCTGTATCCACCCAATACGCCTCATCCGGCCAGCCGCCGGGACGGAACGTCGTATAGTAAACACAGGTGCTCTGGTTATCATAATACACATAATGCCATAAATCGGTCGTGTCCACCAGGAAACCGACAGCGCTCCAACCCTGATTCACTTCCGCAACGACCGTGTGATTCACCCATGCCGAACCATTCCATATCGCCGTTTTGACCGAATGGTTCGTTTCATCGAAATACGTGATTCTGGGTTGATTGTTGAAGATTTTGAGCGAGCACTCTTTTCCCGAGGTATGGTCGTTCACGGTGGAAATGACCCACTGAGATGATGCATTCAGCCATGCATAATTGAGGCGATTCGCCTGCGCATCGCTGTATGCGATCTGGATTTCACCACCTGATCCGCAATCGATGCTGTTGTACCGACCGATATCCTGACCCTCGGCTATCGAAGACGTGTTCCAACTCCCATCTTGATTGCTGGCGAACATCAGTCGGTGGTTTTTCACGTCCATGTAAATCACGGCCAGTGTTCCATCCGGGCGGACCGCGATCGAAGCACTCGTACCCACTGCCGGGGACCCGTCGATCACTTCATCATGCCACTCATTGGAAGCCACCCAGGAATGGTAAAGATGATCACCGCCATACACCATGTGCAGCGATTGACGGACGGGGTTCACGACCATGCAATCCCGTGTTGAAAGATCGAAATTCCGGGCGTCGGCGGCCACATATGCATTCCAATACCGTTTCGCCTGGGCAGGTGCGGTTAAAACAACCAGCAGCATAAGCGAACAGAAAAAACGGATCATACCGTATTTCATCCGAACCTCCATATTCAGCAGATATTCATTTCATTCATAAGCATCTGCCTTTTCGCAGCCACACGGTGTGGCTTTTTACTTATGCCAGAATGATGTTACAATCAGATGAGGATTCCGTGAATACGGTGTTGAAAATGACGTGACCGGATGCGTGGCTGATCAATGCAGACCGCGGGTTGACTGAGCATGAGAAACGCCGAGAGAAGGAACGTTCGGCAATCAATTGCAGCTGTCTTATTCGGTATAATCAGTATAATATGATAACGTCAATTGTATTTATTTATATCAGAATGTCGGATTTGTGATTCTTGACGGATAGCGAAATTGAACTTACATTACGTTTAACTGGGGAAATTCCGGTAACAAAACGAAAGACGGTGAGTTTTTCGGGAAGGAGTTGTTTGATGCAGACGACCGTTTTCATCAGTTCACGTATCAACGAATTGATTTCCGAACGAACGGTGGCGTACCGTGCGTGTTTTGAAGAGGGGTTAACACCGGTGATGTTCGAAACAGAGCCGATCGAGGATGTCAAGCGGACGATCGACAGCATGCTGGATGTATCCGATCATTTTTTAGGCCTTTTCTTTCATACGGTTGGAGCGCCGCAGTTTTCATTGAACGGCATGACACCGATCGAGTATGAAATCTGCCGGTTCATTCATTTGAAATGCCCGAATAGACTATCGTGTGAAACGAGTGAAGTGGATTGTCTTTCACGGATGCGCAGGATTGTATCGGGTCATTACGCAAAGGACAGGACCCATAAAGGTCCGTGCAAACTGCAGAGTAAAAATGATAATGATACGCTTGAACCGTGTGTAAGCAATTTGGAAGCGATACGGAAAAGGGGGTTAATACACATTTACTGCAAGTATCCATATGATGAGAAGAGCCTGTCTCCGGAAATGCTGGCCTTGCTTCAGGGGTTGCGGGATTGCGGGTTCGAGCATTCCGATTTTTCGAATCAATGGGGGTTGGCGAGGCAGTTGCACGATGATATGGATACCTGGTGGAGGAATGGTTCACTCGATAAAAGCGTACCGGCAGTCTGGCTCAAGTATCGGGGGAAGGATACACCGGGCATGATGGCTCAATTGCTGCGGTTTGCTTTGATGCTGAATTTGAATGTGGACTTTCTGTCGTCGTATGTTGATGACGAAAATCTCGTGAAAATCGATGCCCGGTTCAGTTTATGGCGACGGAAAAACCGAGAGGAGGATTCCACCGGATTAAAGGTGAACGTTGAGAATATGATCCATTTCTCGATGGCAGTGTCGGCGATGCGGCAAGGATACCTGGACTGCATTGCAGAAAATCATGGCCGGTTGGAAAAGTGGTTTCCTGCGGAGACTCTCCATTTCACTGACAGCGAGGCGGTTTTTCATCGGTTTACCCATCTCCGTTTGAATTTATTCGAAAACGATGGTTTTACCATTACGACGACAGCGGAGGACGATGGGCATCGGATGGCGGAGATTGTCGATCGACATATGTATAATCCGTTACCGGAACTGGATTCGGCGCAGCATATCCGTGTGAAGATCGTGCATCTCAATGTGCCGGGTGTCATGTTCCGGATCACGAATCTTCTTGCCGGGAACTGCCGGGATCGGTTTCCCTATACAATGAACAATCGGATTATGTTGGTCAATGAATACCGGGAGAACATCCAGCATCGGATTGGAGTGCCACTTGGGAAGACCTGTGCAGCGATCATGGAGCAGCGTTTAAGCAAAAAGAAGACGATTGTGCCGTGGAACATTCGTGGCCAGTATCTTCAGGCGACGGAGATGATATTGTCGTGTGAGCATTCGATGGATCCGGATTTCACGTTTATTCTTCATTCGGCATTGTTTTCGATCATCGGGGTCGAGAGTGTCCATGTGGCGAACGTGCATCCGGAGAGACTGTGACGAAAACAATGACATGACGTTTTTTTTTACGAGTGCATCGCCATGGAGGGCGGTGCAACCAGCTTAATCGGTGTCAACCGAGGAGAGAACCCGGGATGAAAGCGTACACCGTCATGATCAGCGCTCTGATTATTTGGGGACAGCTCGGCATTATTGCCGTTGGTGCTGTTCTTTCGATTACGTATGATCCAGGCAGTATAACAATCGATGGCAATGGTGATTACAGCATTTCGCGATATATCGGAACGCCGACACCGAATTATACTCCGGCCATGATCGCCGCGGCGTACACGCCATCGCTGGAGATCGCGTTTTATGCTCAACCGGATACCGTGGGCTTGAATCTTGGTTTCGGTGCAAACTATGCGCAGGATCCTTCCAATACCTGTGAGCAAGTTCATGTTCCCTGTTGTTCCTGCAAACACTACGGGTCCGACCAGCGGTGATGTGAGTTGATCAAGCCAATTTTGAATAAGGTTGACTGGTATTAATGGAGAGGGATGCTTGGTTTTTCGCCTGAAAGACAGCATGTAGACCGTGGGGTCAGTAGGTTCCCATTTCGCCATCAAGTACTCGAGCCTCGAGTTGGGACAAGCATCGTTTTACAAGAGAAGCAACAATAAAAGCAAAACCAGAAAAACACTTTAAATATTATCGGTTAGATAACTGTTAAAACGTTTAAACAGTGGATAAGGAAGAATCCATCCGATCGGGAGAAAAAAACGGGCGTGGATATGTGTTGTGTGCCGAACTGGAAGATGATGCATTTCCCAATGTAATTGATTTATCAGAACGCAGTGGAGGCACACTGTGATGGGGGGGGGAGCAGGCATGTCATCGTATGAATTGCGTGAACGAAGTAAGCATCTCATCAACGCCCGAATACGAGCCGGTATTGCATCGTTTTTCGCTCTGCATCTGTTGTATTGGCATACATCATGGACATCCACACCCCCCCGGTGGGGAATGTTGGCCTTCTGAAAAATCGATTGTACGGTTCATCTGGTTCCAGGAGTTCCAGCGTGGCGACAATTTCCCTGGGATCATAATGCGTGACGAAACCGTCGGTCTTGACGATGGCATCTGCAATATTCCGGCAGTTTTCGTATGCGCGCACCGACAACTCGGGAAGATCGGGGAGCCATCCATCGAAATAGAGTGGATTGACCATGTAGTTTCTTTTGAAAAATGAACACAGCTTTTCGAGGATATGGCCGTCCTCCATTGCTGCATACGCACCGGCAATCAATGCCTCATCGATTTTTTCCTCGAGCCGGGATGTATCATCGATTCTATTGCGGAACTCCGGGTTTCCGTTCATAAACGATTGAAGATTGTCAGTCAGTGAATCGTGAAACCGGCGGAGACCCCGTTTCCACGGGACGGCTAGCCTCAGATGCTCCGTCATATGCATCCCCAATTCAACCCGCCGGACAACACTGATCATCTGACTGCGGATCAGCTTTCGCGAACGATTTCCCCGATTGATCCATGGGTACGGAGTGAACCGGGTTCTGCCGAGGCAACAGAAATACCCCGGAGAACCGATCAGCCCGGCCAGGATATCAACGAAGAGTTCCTTATAGATGTCTCCCAGATTTCTTGTTTTCCTTTCCTCGATTTGTTTTTTCAGGGTGGGTCCGATTTGTTTTTTCAGGGTGGGTCCGATCATTTCCATCGTCTCGTTGAGATAATCGATGTATTGCCAGTAAATCCGGCAGAACTTCATTCGCACCGGATGGAGTCTCATGATGACGCTTTCAGGAGGCCGGGTATGGAGAAACTCTTGCATATTTTTGGGGAACAAGTGGTCAAAATGTACGTGACCGGCCTCATGTGCCACTAAAGGCAACACATCGCCTGGGACCAGTCTGACATACACGGGTAAACGCAAAAACAATGTGCCTGTATTGATGCTGACATCGTGGCCAGTGTAAGTCGATGAGATGCCGTACCATGTGGGGGGGAATTCAAGATGGTTGATCTGATGTTTCTGTGTATCGAGGTATCCCATGTATTGTGTCATCAGCCGATCGATTGCGGACAGCATTAGCGGGAGAATGCCGAATCGTGTGCCGACACGGATATCCGGGGAGGCCAAACTCGCAATATGCAGTCCTTCGATGTGTTCACTGTAGATCGATTGAACGGCGTTGGCCTGAAGTGCAAGATCTTCAAGGCTTTCCAAGGGTCTTTCCGGTTTGAGGATAGCATTGGGTGACGCCAGAATACGCGCCGATTCGTTGCAGCCCTCTCTTATACCTCTGATGAATCGCTCGAAGAACAGCGTTCGGGGGAGTTGAAATCGTGTGGACCATTCCATCGCTGTCTGTTTGACATTGTGAGCGACCCACTCACTTTCGTATTTCCGTGTGTACAGCTGGTAAACCAATTCGTTCAGATTATAGATGGAGCTGCTGCCGGTTGTGGCCCATTCATCGAGCGCATCCAGATCGCGGATCTCGGGTTTTTCATATCGATTGATCCGTCCGGCCTGGCCCGGATCGGGATTTGAATCGTCTGCCATATCGGGAAACAACTCTTCGCCGCCGCAGGGTATCGTCCGAATTGCACTGACGGCTTTTTCCTTGATAATCCGATGTACGATACAATACATGAGCTTTTGAAGTGACGGTGTAGATGCATCGATAACCAGTGACCAGAATCCGGCCTGCATTTGGATTCTGTTGGACCTTTGGACGGGAGCGACCAGATTGAATTCTGACAGATCGTCGCGAATCCGTGCGGCGGTTTGCTGCATCGTCCGTTTATCGCCGCTTATCGAAAACAGCAGTTTGCACAAAATCGAGGGGGTTTCACGATCGGCATCGTCTTTCCACCGATCGATTTCAGTGACGGTTTCGATGGGAAGCCACGGCCGAGACCGGATGGCATTGATTCCGGGTACATTCCGGATCGTTTCCTGGAAATCAATAGCTTCCCGCCAGCTTCGAAAATCGCCCTGTATCAGCAACCGGTGGTTATCAAATGTTAAAAATGTCAGAAGATGATTATCTTCATTTTGAAACAATGGAACATTGAAAAGCTCGGTCAACACCGCGATCAGCGATGATCCGGATATCGGCGGCATCCGTGTCTGGCAGAAACCGTTTGTATCACGGTGGTCATAATTCAGACGGACAATAAAGGAGACCCTGACCGGATGGGATGGTTTGTTTTTCAGACTGCACGCGGGTTGATTGTCGGTGTCGGGCTGGCTGGATCTCAGGAACACACGATGGCATGGCAGATTGTAGGTGTCCCGGACGCCGATGATCGATTGGATATCGGCACGGATTCTCGAACTCCAGTAAAAATTCGGTGATCGGATAAAGAGAGTAAAATCGCCACCCCCAAAACCTAATCCGATCGATGCTTCGGTATTATTGGCGCAGTCGATGATATGATCACCATTACCGTACGGGCGGTAACAATGGTTTACATCCGAAAGGCCGAGACTCCGGCGAACGCTGCCGCACCGTTTTGCTATATGTCCGTTGGGTCCGATATATTGGTTCACTGTCGATTGAATGCTGGATACCACCTGTTTGATGCTTTCGATGGGGTTGGTCGTGCCCTGGTGATAGTGGAGAGCATCCAGGTGTGTTGACATGACAACAAGTTCATACGGCATAAACGAAATTTCAAATCCATCATCCCGGATAGACATGGAATCCCTCCCCCCTGACAATGTAAAAAAATATCCGACTGATTCAGTTACTGAATGTTATACTTTTTCTTAAACAAAGAGAGGCTTTCATCGAGTTTTTTCAGCACCTGGCTGTCGCCTTCTATATGAGATGGATATTCCACATAATCAACCGTGCCGTATGAGACGTCAACGGGTGGCACTGTATCCCAGCCGTACGATTCTTTCTCCTGGCTCAAAAAACGTTTGATTCCGGTTTTCCGGTTTTCCATTGTGACCGATGCCCGTTTTTCGTTCCGTCTCATCCCATTTCCTTTCACCTTCCGGATTCATCATCCAGATTCATCATCCGGATTCACTTTACAGAAACGGTTGCAACTCGTCAAATACACTCCGCTCTGTTCCTTTTACTTAGTCCATAAACGAAGTATAGACTTCGAATCGCAAAAAAACAAGGTTTGATTTCCTGTATTTCTGGATCATTATTCTGGAGCAGGGTAGTCGTTTCATCGCTTCCAATCTTCACCCGGTTTAAGAATTCATTCGCTGCATCCTCGTTAATGTCTCCAAACGCTTTTTTTTAGGAGACGCGTTTCCCGTTGATTACAAGAAGCTAAACCCTTTTACCCGATTTAAGGCTACGCGCCATCGGACTGAACGGCTGTACGGCCTGGGTAGACTACCCATTTGAAGGGCCATTCGCGGTCCATCCACTCGCGTATCGCCCCCTCAAGTGCCGGATCCAGCCCTGCTTTATGAGAAGACTTCCTCACCCACATGAACACCGCAGCATCCGGGCCGCGCATACCCTTGTTGATATAGACACTTCCAAGGACTCTGCTCTCGTCCAGAGATACCACTGTGTACGTGAAGCTCGTTTTTTTCTTGAATCGGCGTTCCTTTTCTGCCAGATCTCGCCGGTTGTCTTCGACACTGAACGACTCGGTGGGCCATTTATCGCTCAGTAGAGCGGCGTGAATGATGTCGATGCTCTCCATTACAGCCTCATAGTCTTTCTCGGCATCCGCAATCGTGATCGGACGTACGCGGAATTCCGGAGTCTCGAATCCGACGGGCAACTCGAAGTCTTCCGGCACGATTCTGGAAGAACCACACCCCGCGAGGATAATCAGCAAAAGACAGCAAACTCCCTTTCTCAAGGTTCCCTCCTTCTTTGGCAAATGGTCGTTGCGTTGACACGCTTTGATTTATCTCCGTTCACACCCCCGGTTGGCCAGCCTGTCACCAGGGTAGCGGTGTAAAGATGATGAAAAATCCCGCCCAAACCAGTTCCGGGATACGGCGTATTCTGAAAACAGGACAAAAAAAGGAAAAATGGAAAACGATTGAAGCGGCGATATGTGCAATATCTCGGGGAGCAAAACAAGCGACAACAACGTCTTTACGCGTCGACCGTGAACAGGACATATCTCCCCGCTTCCGCAGCTCGCGTGAGGAACCTCCGCAGGTCCTCGAAATTCTCCCAGACGTAGCGAAAGTCGCCGCGGCCCACCGGACCTATGCCATCGAACTCGACAAGGACTTCCTCGAATCGGGTTTTAAACCAACCCTCTGTGACGTTTGCGAGTGCCGGGACCAGCTCGTGAAGCTGTGATGGAGTGGTCAGGCATGCGGTGTA
>JAFGMN010000343.1 GCA_016927515.1 candidate division CSSED10-310 bacterium
ATACTTTGATCATCTGCCCCGTGATGTAACCCGAGCCGGGCGCCAGCAGCCAGCGGACCGGTCCGGTGATGTCGTCGTCACCGCCGAAGCGGCCGAGGGGTATCCGGTCGAGGAGCCGCCGTCCCGGTTCCGGGATACGGCCATCGATATCAGCGAAAATGCCCGGTGCAATGACGTTGACGGTGGTTCCGGACGGCGCCAGCCAGCGGGCAGCAGTCCGCGCCAGCACCGCAAGCGATTCCTTCGCTGCGGCATACGCCGCGATCTGCCGGAATCCCCGTTCCGTTCCAATCCCCGAGAACCCGAACAGCACCCATCGTCCGTTCCGCATTATCGGTGCCAGTTCCCGAAGCAAATGAACGGCTCCGGCCACATTCCCGTCGGCCATGTCCTGCCAGACGGGCCATTCCGGCACGGGTTCACGGGAGTAAGCGATGGGACCCGGGCAGTGAATGACGCCATGGGGAACGATCAAATTGATGCGGCACTGCTCGGCCAGATACCGGGCAGGAGCCGGTGTCCGGAGATCGCCGTGGAACACACGGTTCGGCAGCGGTGTATCACAGGTATCCGGAGACCGGTTCACGGTCCAGATGGTATATTCCGGCGCCAGCCGGCGCGCGAGAATAGCGCCGAGGCCGCGGCCGGCACCGGTGACAATGACGAGGGGCCGGGTATTTCCAGCTTCGGAAGTCATGAAGACAGTATATCCGATCACACGGTTCCGTGAAAGCCGGTTGATCGATTGCAGGCGATAGGATATAGAGGGTTACAAACCCGTTCATCCAGGGGGAAACTGACGTGATTACAGCGAAACGACGGATATCGATCAAGGCCATGTGGGCGATCGCAACATTAGTGCTGATGCTGCTAATCCTGGCCGGCATGCCGGCCGAAGGAACCGAAACACCGGCTGCTACGGACCCCACCACCGCAGGTCAACCCGCGGCTTCCGGCAGCACAAGCGGCGCCGGTACCACCGATGGCAATCGCAGCATGGATACCCTTCACATGGTCGGCCGGGCCCTGAGCACCGTGATGCAGAATCCATGCACACCGCTTGCTCCCCGGGATGCCGTCTATGCCGGCATTCACGGCATGTTTCGCACGCTGGATCCCTACACACAGTTTCTCGATGAAACCAGTTTCGATTATATGCGTGCCCAGCAGCAGGGTAGTTTTTACGGCATCGGCATCTCGTTCGATGTCCGCGACGGGGAGCTGCTGGTCGTCGCTCCCATCGAAGGATCCCCAGCATGGGAACTCGGTATCCGCGCCGGCGATGTCATCGCGGAAATCGAAGGTGAATCCACAGCCGGCATCACAACAAACGACGTCATCACTCAGTTGCGCGGTGAAAAGGGCAGCACAGTCCGCATCGGAATCCGGCGTAAGGGCGAATCCGATCTCATGCACTTTGATATCACGCGGGAAAAAATCGTGCTCAACAGTGTCCGCGGCGGCTTTTTCGTCGCTCCCGGAACCGGCTACATCCGGCTGACGGAGTTCTCGTCGACAACGTACGATGAACTGGTAACCAAACTGAACGAACTGCATCGGAACGGGATGGAACGGTTGATTATGGATCTCAGGTTCAACGGCGGCGGCCTGCTCGTGGCCGCAGAGCAGGTCTCATCGTTATTCCTGTCCCGGGATCAAACCATTGTCAGCACCCGCGGTCGCATGGACGGCAGCGAAACGGTTCTCCGCGCCCGGGAGGACGGCAAATACAAGGAACTACCGCTCATCGTGCTGGTCAACGAAAGCAGCGCCAGTGCGTCGGAGATCGTGGCCGGCGCTATCCAGGACCATGACCGTGGCCTGGTGCTCGGAACGGAAACCCATGGCAAAGGATTGGTGGGCAGCCAATTCCAGACCCGTCTCGAAACCGCCGCACAGATCACCACCGCCCAGTATTTTACGCCATCGGGACGGTTCATTCAGCGCCCATTCAACATCCCGCACCGGGAAACGATTTTGCCCATGGCCCAGTTGAAAGACAACGGCCGGGATATACATGCCACCGATACCGGCCGAAAAGTGTACGGCGGCGGTGGAATCACACCGGACATCATCGTTGAAGAACCGATTCTGAGCCCTGTCATGTTCCGGCTGGAGGCGGACCGGTCGTTTTTCGATTTCGCCGTCAACCGGAAACTGTCGCTCGGGAGTATCGACGAGTCATTCACGGTGGATGATGCGTTGCTGGAATCATTTTTCGCGTATGTGACGGAAAAATACCCGGAGCTGGACCCGGCAAAACTCCAGGAAGAGAGCCCCACGATCCGGACGGCGGTGCAACGGGAAATGATCGGAGTGTATGTCAATCTGGACGCTTCGGACCGGATTCGGGTGCTGGAGTTGGAAGGGATCAAGAAAGCGCTGACGATTTTTCCGGAGATCGGCTCGTATCTGACTCCGAGTTCGTCCGGTCCGGACTCTTCCCTTTCTTCCCTTTCTTCGGTTTCTTCCGGTTCCTCTGTTCCGACCCCTTGATCAGCGTGGCAAACAACCAACGCTGGGAATACAGCATCCAGATCATGGCGGGAACAATCATGGAACCCGCCTGCTCCATGAACCCCTGCAGTTTTGTGAGCAACCGGTTCATATAGATGAACGTCTGGGCTTCCTGGAGACGTTCGGGGCTGAGGCGGGCCTTGTCGATGACGAAAGTCTGATGCCCGAAATAATACGCTTCGATATCGAGCCACAGGTGAACCAGGTGCGTAACGCTCAGCGCGATAAATCCGATCAGAATGAAGAGAGCGAGTCGACGAAAGGACTGCAGGGGTGTCGCCAGCAGCAGAGCCAGAAACGGAATGAAGTTGAAATGCAGCGTATTCGGGTAGATTTTGATTTCAATGGGTTCCGGTGATTTGAGGGGTGCCGGAGCATCCACGGCCGGTCCGATAATCATATGCATCGTTAACCCGCGATAATTCGAGTAGGACACATCCATGATCGGCAGACGGCCCCGTTCCATCGCCACGACCCGGTTACACAGAAAACGGCCATATCCGGTATTGAAACCTGTCCAGATAATAAAGGCCACGATGCTGTATATAGAAAATCGCAGAAAAAACATGCCCCATCCGGGAGCACGCAACCATCGGTCCAGAATCCACC
>JAFGMN010000344.1 GCA_016927515.1 candidate division CSSED10-310 bacterium
AACATGTATTCACCATAATTGTATACAGCCAATCCATTGATCTGGGCATCCTTGCTTCCGGTCGTGTCGATCATGATCAGGCCACTGGTGATGAACTCCTTCATTTTATCTTCTATCATGCCTCGGCGATGCTTTTGTTCATCGATTGCCCGGGTTATATGCAAGCGCTCGATGACTTCACTTTCCATGGTTTCCGCCCAATAACTTGCTTCTCTCGCCACATCGGCGACATCGGAGAAACGGGCCGATAATTTCTCCTTGTGGCCGACCATGCGAAGGCTTTCTTCGATGATGGCGGCGATTCCAGATGCCGTGAACGGGCGAAGGTTTTCCCGCTGCGCCAAACCCGCCAGGAAATGCGTATACTCGTTGATGTTTTGTTTGTTCCGCGGCATTTCATCCGTGAAATCGGCACAGATCTTAAAGATTTTTTTAAAACTATCATCATAATTATACAGCATGATGTAATGCTGCTTGTCTCCGATGAGAACAACTTTCAGATCCAGTTTGATCGGTTCCGGTTTCAACGCGGAATGACCGAAGAAGACGGCTTCCGGTGCCTCGATTTCAAGTTGAACGTATTTCAGCGTGCGTTTCAGTGTTGTCCAAACATAGGGTTCGGCAATAGCTTCCAGGAGATTGATTACCAGGACGCCGCCATCGGCTCGCAGCAATGACCCGGGTTTGATGTTCATGAAATCGGAAGTAAACGAGCCATTGGGCTCAAACTCCTTTTCGATTGTTCCGAACAGGTTCTTGAAATTGGGAGATGTTTCGATGATGACCGGCGGTTTCTTGCATCGGGCGTTGTTGACGAGCAGGTTGACCTGGTAATACCGGAATGGATCAGCGGTTTTGCCCTGACCCTGAATGGCCGGGTGTACTGGGGATTGTGGTTCGTCTTTTTTCTTGAATATCTGGATATTATTGATCGTGTAATCGCGAATTTCATCAAGATACTCGTTAACTTTATCATTCTGGTATCGTTCCCGGAGATCGTCGATATGGGTTTCGATACAGGGTAAACCGAATCGTCGGATGAGCTTTCCGAGTTCTTCATGCAGTTCCCGCTCAATTTTCCGCCCCTTCGACAGGACCGTGTCGAGTTTGGATCGGAGTTTCGGATACTTATCCTTGAGCAGGTCCGCTTTTTCTTCAGGAAACTTCTTTTCGAGGACCAATTTATCCATATCGTCGAACGAAACGGGTTCATTTTCAAAAAGCGGGAACAAATCCGGCCGGGTAAAATTCCCCATCTGTATCTGAACAACAGCAAAACCGGAGTCGTTGGCTCCTTTTTCGAAGTCCTTGAACAGGTCGCGTTGCCGATCTCTAAACCGTTCCGATACTTCATCGACTTTCTTTTTAAACCGGTCGCTCTCGAACATACCAGGAAGAATCTCCTGAAATTTCTTCAGCAGCAGGTCCATGTCCTTGCTGAATTCGGTTCCCAGCCCGGCTTTCAGTCGGATCAACCGGGGATAATCAGGCTCCTTGAAGTTGTGGACATAGAGCTTGTCATCCAGTTTTCCGTTGTTGAGGTCAATCGATGCGAGGATTCTCTTGACGGTGGTCGAACGCCCGGTTCCAACCAGACCGGACACGAATATGTTGAATCCCGGGTTACGAATTCCGAGTCCAGTCCGGATGGCTTCGATGGCCCGGTCCTGACCGATGATCTTGGAGCGGGGTTTGATGTCGTGGGTGTTTTTAAAGTCGAATAGGTCTTCGGAACAATGCCATCGCAGCTTATCCGGTGTCAGCGATTTTGTTTTTCGGGTCGAGGGTTTGATGTCGGGTTTGCTTCTGGCCATAGAGATCCTCCGGTTAAAGGCGAAAAAGAACCGTTACGAGATATGATACCGAAAGATGACCGGGATTTCGAATCACCCCACCCATTCATATCAGGATCGGGTACCGGTTTCCGATCGGCCCGCCAGGAATTGATCCAGCTCCTTCATGTCCACCAGATGGTAACGATATCCCTGTTCGGTGAGAAACAACTGGCGATTGTGTGCAAATTTCTGATCGTGCGTGTCCCGGGTCACCAGGCTGTAAAACCATGCCGTCCTTCCACTGGATTTAGGTCTCAAAATTCGTCCGAGACGCTGCGCTTCCTCCTGGCGCGATCCGAACGTACCCGATACCTGGATGGCAATTCCGGCAGCCGGTAGATCGATGGCGAAATTCGCCACCTTGGACACAATCAAGATCCGCTGTTTCCCAACCCGGAAGGCCTCATACAACACCTCTCTCTCCCGGTTCGGCATGCGCCCGGTGATCAACGGAGCACCGATAATCACCCTGATCTGTTCCAACTGATCCAGGTATTGCCCGATGATCAGGATGTTCTCTTCAGTGTGGAACCGGATCAAGTCTTGTAGCACCCGAATTTTCGATGGATTGGATGCGGCAACCCGGTACTTTTCACGATGGGCCGTAACAGCGTATTCCATACGGAGATCATCGGGAAGGGGAATGCGGATTTCTGCACATTCCGCATGGGCGATCCATCCCTGTTGTTCCAGAACTTTCCATGGCACATCATGTTTTTTCGGTCCGATCAGGCTGAAAACGTCATCCTCCCTGCCGTCTTCACGCACCAGCGTCGCTGTCAGACCCAGGCGACGCTTCGTCTGGATCTCCGCAGTAAAGCGAAAGACGGGAGCAGGCAGAAGATGCACCTCGTCATAGACAACCAGCCCCCAGTTGCGCTCATTGAATAAATGCATATGGATGAAATCGTCTTCCCGGTTTTTCCGATATGTCAGGATGTGATAGGTCGAAATCGTGACCGGTTTGAATTCTTTGATTTCCCCTGAGAATTCACCAATTTGGTCTGCGCGGAGAGACGTTTTATCGAGCAATTCGTCGCGCCACTGATGAAGCGCCGCCGTATTGGTTACCAGAATGAGCGTATGCTGCCTGATAAGTGTCATCACCAGCATGCCGACGACGGTTTTACCTGCTCCACACGGTAGGACGATAACACCGCTGCCTCCCCGGACGGAGCCTCCCGCCCAGAAACTCCCGGCCGCATCGTTCTGATAATATCTGACTGTGAACGGTTCACCCATCGACAGATGGGGCCGGAGTTCTATATCGAGGGGATCACCCTCTTCATATCCTGCGCGATCCTCCACCGGAAATCCTTCCCGGATCAGGACCTGCTTCAGGTGACCCCGAAGCCCCGGCGCAACCCGGAGACTTCCCGCATCCCAGCGGCCCAAAATGTAGTCTTTCAACCGGGGTTGCTGAAGCAACTCCAGAATCAACACCTCATCATGACTCCTCAGAAGTAACTCGCCGTTCATTCCGGGATTGTGCTCAAGCCACAACTTCCCATATCGCTCCATGTATTCCCGGATTTCGAACAAGAGATTTTCCGGTACGGGATACCGCGAAAACCGGCTCAGAACTTCATGAATGAATGCATAGCTGATTCCGCATGACGCCGCGTTCCACAGGGAAAGAGGGGTTATCCGATATGTGTGCACGTATTCCGGGCTTTTAACAAGTTCAGCAAACGGCGACAACAGATCCCGGGCGTCAGCGGAAAACGGACTGTCCATGTGGAGCAAGACGGTACGATCGGACTGGATTATCAGCGGTTTCGAAGGATCGAACACGTTTTAATGAATATCCAGCTTCTGCACGGGTTTCAGAAATCGGCTCGTCGGCCATGGAACCCGGAATACGGGGTTCTGCATAGCCAGAACCGTGATGATCCGGCTGGAAACGGATTGCTCATAGAAGCTGCCGAACTCCAGAATCCACTGAACGGAAACACTGTCTGTGAACATGGGAGCTTCCAGTGTTTTGTCGAGATCCTTGGCGTTCAGCGTCGCGATGAAATCCATGATTTTGGAATAATGATCGTGTAGCATTTCCGAAAAGGCATCGGCATCCTGATCCAATGGCAGGTGCTCCAGCAGACTGCGCTTAAAACGCTGCTTACCATCCGGGATTTTCAGCGCATACCGCTCGATGGAATTGCATTGACACAATAACGTGAAATCCAAATCCTGAACCAGGGAAACAGGAGACACATCCTCTGCTCCAATTTTGACCGAGAGCCTCAGTGCTTCCCAACCAGCTTTCTGAAGTACGCGATGGAGGCGATTTCGGAGATATCTTCGCCAACTGATGATGGAATCCAGAGCGTTCATGGTATTATCCTTTTTAAAGTCCTCAAACCGTCTTTCCAATCTTATTCGAAACCGGATGAATTGCAAGCAGGAGGAAACAAAAGACGGGTGTATGGTAACGGAAACGGACGGGAACGGGAGATGCGGCGATGGCGGTTGTGCGGTTCAGCGAATATCTACGAGCGCTGTTTGGAGAGCGGGTTCAGCGCGTATCACTGCATGCGGGATTGTCCTGTCCGAACCGGGATGGAACGCTTGGAGAGGGGGGGTGTATATACTGTTCGAACGAGGCCTTTAATCCGCATGTAGGCCGTGGTTTGGGGGTCAGGGAACAGATGGAGCGGGGGTGTCGGCTGGCACGGCAGCGGTATGGAGCACGAGCGTATCTGGCCTATTTCCAGACATTTTCCAATACATACGCGCCAGTGCAGGAACTACGGAATATGTTCGATGATGCGCTCTCCTTTCCCGATGTTGTCGGTTTGATGGTGGCGACGCGACCGGATTGTTTGACTGA
>JAFGMN010000345.1 GCA_016927515.1 candidate division CSSED10-310 bacterium
GTCGCTTCTGCGGCTGATCATGTTGATGGCCGGCTGATCCGGATTCGTGAGATACTGGAGAACGCCAGGACCGGTGAAGTCCGACGTGATGGCATCGATTTCGGGATACATGCGGAGAACATCTTCAGGATGCTCCAGAAAGACATCACCGGACACGACCAGGCGGCAAGTCGGCAGTGCTGCGCGAAGTCGGCGGAAGAACGCGATATCATCCGGCCATGTGGCGTTTCCGGCGAGGGATAGAATAGCTGCTGGAGCAATATCGATGAGACGTTTCAGGCACGCATCGGGAGTCAATGGCGCAATGATTGCGTCTAACAGGTGCAACGTAAACGCTGACGCGAGATATCCCGATTGAATGACAAGATCGATTGGGTGATTGATGTAAGCGGCCTGGGAAATCTTCGAACAGAAATTATCCCGAATGGCGATGTGATCCGATGGCGGATTCAGCAGGACGACGCGAGGACGCAATGGCTGGTTCATTACAGTTTTCCAAAAAATACGGTTCGGGCGGTCCGGCGCCCGATATTCAACACATGCCGCAGAGAAACACGTTCGCTCAGAGCATAATTAATCGCATAGCAAAGCAGAAAAATGAACTCGTACACGGGATTGGGCCGCAACAGAATCATCTTCCGGATGATCCGATTGATGGATGGAAACCGAACGGCAGGCCAGAAGAGTTTCTGGAGATTGATAAAGCTGTTTTTGTCTTTCCCGTCGAGAAGGCTGGTGCGGAAGAAAGTCGATCCGATGCTGTCCACGGAATAGTCTTTTCCAGCCAATCCCGTTTCGATCACTCGATCGCCAAGAGCGGTCCGGGGATACGGTTGATAGATCGACGAGGAGGGAAATCGCGTTCCGAGTACCTGGTTTAGTTTGACAGTATGCCATGCTTGATCAATGGTTTCTCCGGGGAGCCCGAACATGTTGGTCGTTCGGAACGGAATTCCGGCATCGTGTAAGTAGCCAGCAGCGGTGAGCAGTTGCTCGTCGGTGATCGGCTTTCCCAACACATCTGCTCGTAACCGCTCGTCACCGCTTTCGACTCCGAAATCCACACTGTGGCACCCGGCTGTCTTAAGATCTCGGGCGATATTGCGTGTCAAGAGGTCTGCACGAATATGGCATACGAACGGGAGTTTGACATGGCGGGCATAGAGGCTCAGCAGGTTTTCCAGGCGATCATTACCGATAATGAACGTGTCATCCTGAAAGATGACGGTGCGCAGACCATACCGGTCACGAACCTCGACGATTTCCTGGATTACCCGCTCGGGTGAATGAAATCGGACGAATCGCCCTTTCCCGCGATACAATTCCCGGAGACCGGCAATGGAACAGTACGTACAAGAAAATGGACATCCTCGACCCGATATAAATGCTTTATTCTCGTTGTTTCTAAAATAGGGGTATGGATCATAGTACACCGTACGGTCAGGTGGCGGTAGGTCGTCGAGGTTTTCGATGAGATCAGACAATGCGTTGCGGATGAGAGTGGGACCGTCCTTGACCCACGTGTTCGGGATATCAAACCAGTCAATACGGTGGTCCAATCGATCCAGGAATGTCAGGAATGGATATTCCGACTCACCGCGGAAGATAATATCCAGCGCGGGATGCAGGATGACCTCAGGATAGTATGTTGCGTGTGGTCCGCCCATAACGATGATTGCCCGTCCGGTCTGCTTCAATTCGGTGGCGCGTTCGAGAGCCCAGATATGGGTACCGGTTGTCACTGAAAAGGCGATGATATCGGGATCGAATGCCCGGATTGCCTTGTTGTTTGGACGGGCATCTTCGATCACGAGACGGACCTCGTGTCCCGCTTGTCGAGCCAGGGCAGACAGGTACATGGGTCCGAGGTTTTCCGTCCAAATTCGTTGTAAAAAGAGGACCTTCGCCATAACGGGGGGAGTCTATGCGGATTGGCGCGCCGGGTCAAGGCGCTCCGCTGACAATAAGGTTTTTCCAGCAATGGATCAGAATGAAAAACCGGTGTGAAATGGAGGACCGATCAGCCGTTCCATGTGATCCAGTCCGGTCTCCCATGTCTCGCGGTTGGCTTTATGAGCATCGTTGACAGCATTGTAGATATTGGCTGTGTAGAAGCCGGCTTCGAAAAAACCGAGAACCGCTGCTGTTTCATCATGATCCCTATCGATGGCCATCACGATTCCGCCGATGAACAATGAATTGACAAGAAACGCAATCACGCCGTCTCTCCAGCGACCCGCATAGACTTGGCCAGCTCCGGGAATCAGCGCGGACATGTATCCGGCCAGGACCGGGTTTTTCTCGGGAAGCACTTCCAGCGCCCGGATCGCATCACGAATTGGCTGATGGGCCGGTATTTCCCATAGTTCGCTGGCTTGAACTGGATCCCGGAGTTTCAGATAGCACCACGTTCGGTTGAGGCGCAGGCGCAAGGCGTCGTTGGAATCGGCGTGTGTTTCCAATTCAGCCAGCAGCGATGCGGCCAGTGAATAGCGATGCAGATAAAAAAGTGATTCAGCGTACGATTCACCCGATTGGAGTTTGCCGGTTGGATTCCGATCCATTACGAACAACTCCTGGAACACTTCCGCCGCCCTGCTATATTCACTGCCCTGCATGTATGACCGGCCGATACGATATCGGCATTCGTTGGCTAGTGAATGCTCCGGCCAGAAAAAAATAAACCGCCGGTATTCCGTAATCGCCCGATAGTAGTCGCCGGTTTCTTCGAGATATCGGGCGAACGCAAAGACTGCATCCGGTGTGCCGGGATCCGCTGCCTTCGAAGAAAAAGCGCAACTGAAAAAACACAGGATAATCAGTGAGAATGTGAGAATGGAATTCTTATTCATCATCCGGCTGATTGTGCCACCAGAACGTATTGTTGTCGATCGGATCGCAAATTTTATACCCTTCGGGAGTCAGTACGGTGTTTCCATGATGAATCTCACCGGTTTCGTGCAGCAGGCGTTCCAGACCCACTATTGTGCCGATGAAGGCACCATGTGTTTGGACAGCGATGACCATGTAGTGCGAGCAGGACGGGATACAGGGACATCCCCGGCTCATTCCCGGTCGTAAACCGGTTTCGTAGATTTTCATTATTCCGAGAAGCACATCGGTCCCCAATCCGTGTTGTCCCGCATGGTACGGAACGGATGATGGGGTTGGTACCGGGATCGGTCCGCGTAACGGAGAGAACTCCAATTGGCCGTTCACTGGGATGGCGGCGGCAATGATCACAGCGGCTGCCAGCCAGCGGAAACAACCGTTCACGGCTCCCCCGGTTTGAACACCGTGAGGGTGTCGGGGTTCATTACCGGGTTGGGTCGCAGGTAAAAATCCAGTTCCTGATGTGGAATATCGTATAAGAATGCGGGATGTCCGGCCCGGAATTCCGCCAGGCAGAAGTTCGGTAGCGGGGTCCATCCCGGTCCCAGAGCCTGCGTGGAAACGGCATATCCGGTACTGTTCGCCACGGGCTTGTACTGCAGAGTAAACCGGTCAGAACGGTATGACATGCGGACAGCCCAGAGGATATGACCATCAGTGAAAATGATATTCATTGCATTCCAATCCCGCGTCATGGATTGAGCTAAGGTAGAGGCCCATTCATGAATGGCAGACCATGTGTCGCCGTCATGGGCTTTAACTCGTTCCATCAAGTATAAAAACACGTATTCACTGTCAATCGGGTCTCCGGGGCAGTTCACGGGTTCCGCATTGGATGTCATCAAGGTACCGGTCAGGTATTCGAGATCTTTCCCCCAGATTCCGCCATTATGAATCATCAGATAGTGTTTGCCTAAGTATTCTTGCTCGAACGGATGGGGATCAGCGATATGCATGCATCCGGACGATGCGTTGCGCAGGTGTCCGATTACGATTTCAGGTTCCAGACGGACGATCAACTCGGAAACAGAGTTCCAAATCCGGTGATCGTCGAGGATGGGAACCTGGGATCGGACAATCATGGGCCGATTAGGAATCCCAAGATATCCTCCTGTTTCATAATTACTGTATGCAGCTAGAGACCAACCGCTGTCCTGAGGGTATGATGGGCTGCGGAATCCTTTTAAAAGAGTGGTGATAACATCGACGTCCGGTTGGGGGTGATTGACAACGCCCAACAGCCGGCAATTTTCCCGTACCTCCCGGATATCCGTTGAGGCATACCCCTCCCTACCGTATCCTGCATGCCGGAAACCGAATCGGACCGTCAACAGGATACACACGACGCATAACCATAGGGCACCTCGTCGAATCACTCCTGCTTGTCCTCCGCGATGTTCAAGGGTTCAGTCAGAGCGTCGACTGAGTATCCCTGCTGAAATCATCATCCTAATACCCTCCTCGGGTGTCAAGGACGTTTCTGTAACATCTTCACTTTTAAGGAAAACCAGGAAACCGGTTGTAACATTGGGAGCGGTTGGGACGAACACGGTCAGGTAACGGATGCCATTATCGAGGACCATGCTGCCGGTAACGAAACCCAGCAGGCGGCCGCTGGGAATTCCGGGAAGCGGGATCTCGACGACTTTTTTATACGTATCGGCCGCATCACCGGTCATAATCCGTGTCAATTCGCGGAATGTCTTGTAAATGGTCCGCACCAGGGGCAACCGTTCGAAGGTCGCTTCCAGGACATGCATAATTTTTCGTCCGATCACCCGTTGGGCCAATGCACCAACAAAGAGGATCAACAACAGGGTAATCACAAAGGAAGTAAGCACGACAAGGGCGTTCTCTAATTGCGAGTTGATTTGTGTTTCCAGCTCTAACTGCTGCAGAACCCATTTGATCTTTGAACTCAACGGCTGAGAAAACGCATGGATCAAAAAGCGAAGCATTAAATATGTGAGGTAAAAAGGAAACAAAACCGCCAGGCCCCGGACCAGGTTCGATCGCAATCGATGATAGATGGACCGTTTGGGTGAATCTTCGCTCATAAATACCTCCCGTCTGAGCCGAAAGGGAACGGGCACTATTTTACATCATTGGAAGAAAAATGCATTATCACAACAGAAGACAATCACAGGTTGCCGGAAGGTGACCAGGGGGGGAGAGAGGATGCATGGCGAACGGTAAACTGAAGAGTGCATATGAGCTGGCGATGGAGAGGCTGGCCGGGAGTAATCCGGGGATGGTTGAAGCGGTGTTGAGTGATTCGGACAAGGCGCGCATCGCGGAAATTCGCAGGGAGTATGATGCAAAGATCGCGGAGCGAGAAATCATGTATCGTTCGAGATTGGCTGAGATGCTTGCAGCGATCCATCCGGCTGAGCGAGCGCTTCACAGAGAAACGGTAGAAAACGATTTTCGCAACGCGGTGGCAGTATTGAAACGTGCGATGGAGGAGAGGATACAGGCGATCCGCGACCGGAAGTAAGCCGGTTGAATCAAATCTTCTCTGGAATCGTATTGGTTGGTGGCAGAGGAGGTTTGCAGTGAAAGCAGCTTCGATGACAATTCAATCCAGGATAATGACAGCGCATGCGGATGGTGATGTGAAGACCGATGGAGAGCTTGTTTTACTGACGCTGGATGGGCGCCAGGACGCGTATGGCGAGATCGTGGATCGATACAGGGGCCGAGCGATCCGCGTGGCGGCTGCGATCGTGGGTGATATGGAGTTGGCCAGAGATTTAACTCAGGATGCATTTATTAAAGCCTACCGGTCGCTGTCGTTTTTTGATCATCACTCACCGTTTCTTCCCTGGTTTTACCGGATATTAAGAAACACGTGTTTGGACCAGTTGCGTCGCAAGAACCGGTTACGCGGAGTCATGGATAAACTCCGGATAACAGCGACGGATCGCGGTGACCTTCGGACCGAGGCGAACCGATTCGATACGATCCGCATGGTGCGCCGGGCTGTTGCGATGCTGAAGGACAGCGATCGGGAAATCCTGGAACTGCGCCATTTTTCCGGGATGTCGTATGACGAGATCGCCTCAACCCTGAATATTCCCAGGGGAACGGTCATGTCACGGCTGCATTATGCCCGTAGAGCATTGCATGACATTCTGGTGAATACATTTCAGATGACTGCTGGTGATATATGAAAGCGTGTGACGAGTTTCAGATCCTGATTTCTGGATACATCGATCATGAACTGGATCCTGTGCAGACCGCCACGGTGAAAGCCCATTTGGTGGAATGTGCCGCTTGCCGGAAAGAACTCGAGCGGTTGCGGATGCTTCAGGATGCACTTGCGATGATGGCTATCCGAACGCCGGAAGACGACTTTTGGGATGGGTACTGGGCCGGAATGTACAATCGCCTCGAGCGGCGTGTGGGCTGGGTGATCCTGGTATTGGGTTTTTCGACTCTGGTTGTGGGTGGAACGATCCTGTTATTCCGGGAGATACTCTTTTCTCACGATCTGCCTTTGTGGGTGCGTTTTGGGGGAATGGGTTTGATTGCAGGCGCCGCCATTCTGTTGCTGTCCCTGATTCGGGAACGGATGAGGGTCAATCGGCTTGAACGGTATAAGGATGTGAGGAGATAGAGCGATGCTACTGGTGACGAGTGATGCGATTCCAGGTAAAACGATTCGCCGGACATTGGGATTAGTGCGTGGCAATACCATCCGGGCACGCCACATGGGTCGGGACATTATTGCGGTGTTTCGAAACATAGTGGGAGGTGAAATCACCGATTATACGAAAATGCTGGCGGAAGCCCGGGAGCAAGCGCTGGATCGGATGCAGGAGGAAGCTGTTGCGCTGGGAGCGAATGCTGTTGTCGGGATTCGGTTTGCCTCGGCGGAAGTCATGCAGGGTGCCGCGGAACTACTGGCATATGGCACCGCGGTCATCATCGACGAAGACGATTAGCGGATCGATCTGTTTTCCCACTTCATTTCGTATAACGGGAACCCGGGCTGTCAATGGGTATTGACTGGCGGCACAAGGGGCAGTCGTGCGGATCCCAATTCGAAAACGTCAGCTTTAGGAGCGTGTGCAGCGGAACCAAGAGATCGAGGAATCCAGTGGCGCGATTGACCAGGCATGCGATTCCCCGGATGTCACCGTTCCGGGATTGAACAACATCAATGACCTCACGCGTGGATGTTCCCGTTGTGACCACATCCTCAACAATGATGACCCCTTCTCCCGGCTGGATATCGAAGCCGCGCCGGAGTGTCATCTGGCTGTTCTCCCGTTCGGTAAAAATGAACCGGCATCCCAGTGCGGCTGCGACTTCATGACCGATGATCAGCCCCCCCATGGCTGGTGCCACGACGACGGACGGATTTAGGGCGTGAAACGGTTGAGCGAGTTCACTTCCCAGCATCCGGGCATGGGCGGGATGCTGGAGCACTCTGGCACATTGGATATATTTGTCTGCGTGTCGTCCGGAGCTGAGTTTAAAATGACCTTCAAGCAAAGCGTGCGTTTGAGTGAATATTGCCAGTATTTCTTGTTGATTCATGATGTTCTTTCTCATGGGTTTATAGATGATCGATTTCCAGGGCACCGGTCAGTGTCCGGATATCGGTAACGGCATTTTCACGACAGTAATCCACCATCTCGTCTAAAATCCGCTGAGCAGCACAGGGATCGACGAAATTTGCAGTTCCGACGGATATCGCCGCAGCGCCTGCAAGCATGAATTCAATGGCATCCAGTCCCGTTGAGATGCCTCCCATTCCAATGATCGGAAGCGGGACCGCCCGATGAACCTGCCAGACGCACCGAAGGGCAATGGGTTTAATGGCGGGTCCGGATAAACCGCCGGTGATATTCGACAAAATCGGTCGTCGGCGGATAGGGTCGATGGCCATTCCCACCAGGGTGTTGATCAGTGAAAGCACATCGGCTCCACCATTCATGGCTGCCCGGGCTGGGGCGGTGATATCAGTTACATTCGGACTCAGTTTGACGATCAGGGGGAGGTGGGTTCGTTCCCGGACGGCCCGGGTCACTTTTTCCGTCATCACCGGGTCGATGCCGAACACGATGCCGCCCTGACTGACATTTGGACAGGATACGTTGATCTCCAGGGCATCCACCTGTTGAGTGGCTGTTAACTTTTCGGCAACAGAAACGTATTCGTCAATGGAGTTGCCGTTTATGTTCACGATACAGGCCGTATCCAGTTTATCGAACAGAGGCAGTTTGTCGCGGATGAACGCATCGACGCCGACATTCTGAAGCCCGATACAATTCAGCATGCCGGACGCAGTTTCAACCAGCCGGGGTTGGGGATGTCCGGAGCGAGGGTCGGGATGAATGCCTTTCACGACGATACCACCGAGTATTCCAATGTTAAAAAAAGGCATGAATTCCGCCCCGTAACCGAACGTTCCTGACGCAACGGTGACAGGGTTTTTCAGGATCAAAGGTCCCAATTGGATGCGGGTCTGGATGGGAATGGTCTGTTCACTCATATGCGTTCTCGTTCCGATGGGCTGTTTTCATGGGCTGTATTCAGCCGGCAGCCGTTGAAGAGACGACCTACGGCGGGGATGATAAACGCAAGAGGAATGAAGGTCAAGGCGCGGGTAGCCACTGAGAAAACCGCTTGCGTCTGCAGCGGGAAATCTCTATACTTACAGCGATTTTCAAGTCCAGGTGTATGTATCAAACAGTGAGGAAATCAGGAGGATCGAATGGAAAACCGCAGTGACGGAATCAGTGTGATTGCCAGCGGCCTTATTATTAATGGGAACATCACCGGAGATGGCGATATGCGGATTGCGGGATGCGTCGAGGGTGAGGTGTTGTTGAAGAATGGGAAGATGACGGTTGACCAAACGGGATATGTCGAAGGAAAACTGGCGGTCAAGGAAGTGGCCGTAGCAGGCGAAGTCCGGGGAGAAATCGATGCAACATCCAAGGTCAGCATCGCTCCGAGCGGCAAGGTGATCTGTGACGTAAAAACAGCCCGAATCGATATTGCGGAGGGAGCATATTTGTGCGGTAATTTTATCGTGGAAGACACACTGGGTACAGATAATTGAGGATTATTTTCTCCTTATCGATTAAACAGCGGGATCGATTATGAAATCGGCAGGACAATCGGATCGAAACGACTTGGTGACATTTTCTGTCATTACCGTGGTTCTTGGCACTGCCTTGATTTTCGCATTCACATATAACGGGATAGCTCCAGATACACTCCTCTTTCGCGTCCATTCGTTTCTGTCTCATCCGATTTCTTTGATCCTTATCATCGGCGGATTGATTTTCATGATTCTTGGCGCTGTTACGGAAGCTTTACGGGATTTCCGAAGCAAGGAAGCGATGCGTCAGCGGCTGCGTCAGCAGCAGGAGAACCTAATCAAGCCGATTCGCTTGTATGATATGACGTTCGATGAAAACGTAACGAACGCATTGGGACTGAACGAAATACCCGGTAAAATCGCTCAATTGACGCGAAGAGGAGACCAGGGGATACCGGACCTTGTGGATGCCCTTATCGGAATGGCGATTCAAATCCGCGCCAGTGACATCCATATTGAACCCTCAGCGGATATCGCCGTGATCCGATACCGGCAGGATGGCATTCTCAACGATGTCGGGCAGATCCCGATGTCGTTGATTTCCCGCGTCAGTTCTCGGCTGCGCGTATTAGCCAATCTGACGATTTATGAAAAGGGAAAACCCCAGGACGGCCGGATCGATGTCAAGTGGAACAAGAATCAATACGATATCCGCATTTCCTTTCTTCCCACGCTTCATGGAGACAAAATCGTTATCCGGTTGTTCGAATCCGGCGAGCATCAATTCAATATCCTCAATCTTGGGTTTTACGATGAGTCGCTGGCTATCGTGACCGAACTGCTGTTGCGGCCACAGGGAACCATCTTTTTGACGGGCCCCACGGGTAGCGGGAAAACAACGACAATTTATTCTGCGATCCGTTTCGTGCTGCAGCATCGAGGGGAAACCACGAATATCGTCACCATCGAGGATCCCATCGAACGTGAAATCAGCGGTGTCAATCAAACGCAAGTCAATCCGAAACGCGATCTGACGTTTGCCTCCGGTCTCCGATCGATTCTTCGACAAGATCCTGATGTCATCGTTGTGGGAGAGGTACGTGATCATGAGACTGCCGAAATTTGCACGCAGGCTGGATTGACAGGACATCTGGTCATATCAACGATTCACGCGGATTCTGCGGTCGGTGTCTTCAATCGCCTCATCGATATGGGGATCGAACCGTTCCTCGTGGCATCTTCTATCTGCGGGATCGTTTCTCAACGCCTGATCAAACGGAACTGCCCAAATTGCTCCGAACCCATCGTTCCGTCGCTGCGCGCATTAAAAGCACTCGGCATACGACCCGATCTACACGTTCAGTTTATGAAAGGCAAAGGATGCGATCAATGCGATTTCAAAGGTTTTAGAGGCAGGATCGGCATTTTTGAAATTCTCCTGCCAACACAAAGGCTTAAAGATGCTCTCCAGAAAAAAGTCAGCACCGGAGAACTCCATCAAATTGCCCGGGAAGAAGGGATGATCACTCTTCACAGCGACGGCCTGCAGAAAGTCAAGGATGGTCTCGTTAATGTTGAAGAGTTGGCCCGAGTTTTGATTTAATAGAAAAGTAACCGGTTCCTGACAAAAAGTAAACCGGAATCGGAAAAGGATGGAACCTGTGGCGATTATTATGCTGGAAAAAGGCAATCTGGCAATCGTTCCGTTTCCCTATCTCATCCAGGAGATAGGGAATAGGAGTGCGACTGGATTGTTGAGTCTCACCGCAGGTGACAAATGGAAAAACATATACTTCAGAAACGGTTCGACGATTTCCGCTCTATCCAATTCTCCGGATGAGCAACTGATTGAAATCATGTATCGGGGGGGGGTCTTCGAACAGAGTGAACGCGATAAAATCAATTTGCTTGTGAAAGAAAGCGGCTGGCGAGCACCAGTCGTACAGCAACATGTCGACAATCAAAAGCAGAAGTGGTGGATGCGGACAGTAATACGTGAAGTATTTCTATCATCGATGGAATGGAGTGCTGGCGATTACATCTTTCACCCTCGCAAATCGCCGCCGGATTCGATGATCACGGTCGACATGGAGACCGACAAACTCTTGATAAGCATTATTCTTCGACTACAGGATCTCGATGTTCTCGCACGCATTCTGGGGGGATATGATACGATTCCCGTTATTGATCCGAGCGCTTTTTCCGGCGTAGCCGCACGTTCGCTGACTGCGCAGGACGGTTTCTTTTTGTCCCGGATTGATGGAAAGATGAATCTGAAGAGCATTTTATCACTGGGGGGAGGCCAAAAACCGGATATGCTCCGCTGCTATGTTCAAGCTTCCCTGAATGGGCTTATCAAGCGGGAGTTTGCGTATCCTGATATCCAGGATGTAGCCGAAGAACCCAGCCTGCCCGAGTCTGCTAAGACCGTTGATCTACCAGAGGAGACAGAGTTGCCGGTGCACGAACCGGTTAAAGAGCAACCGGAAGACATCCGACTTATCGATGATAGTGAGGATATCATGCTCACAACGGATGAACTCCGGGATCTCAGAAAACTGGCAGGCCGACTGGATGAAAATTTTCTCGATCTTTCCAAAAATCTCGATCTCGAAAATCAGAAAGCAGCAGAAAAGCTGGGATATGACATCAAGGTTTCCTATTTACGTGGCGATGCATTCATTGATTCAGATGGAGCGGAGAGTGCGTTTGATGTCGATCGGCTTGGTAAAATTTCTTCAGAAGAGGACTGGACATCAAACCGATCGCTGGATGAACGCATTTCGTTGATTATCGGTGGAAAAGTGGTTGACGGAGAATCGGATATGTTCGGATCCGGATTATCGAAGGAAATTTTCGAGAATCAGGATGCAGAGAAGCAATGGAACATGTGGATGATCTCCGAGGAGGAATACCAGAATGCCGATCAGGATTGGACGGCGACCTGGACCGACTGGATCGAGCATGCCGGAGAACTGAATGAACTGCGCCGGAAAACCGAAGAACTCGAAGCGGGTTTAAAAGTTGCGAATGATGAAAAACTCAAAGAATCGATCCTTCAGGATTTAAAAAAGCACAGCGCGGAAATGCAAGTGGCGATCAAGCGGAAAAAGCGTCAGATTTTTGCGTTGCACCGGCGGATGCAGTTGATGAATTATTACGACTTACTGCGGGTTGACCGCCAAGCAACGCCGGAAATGATCGAATCGGCTTTTCAGGATTGGGAAGAGACAATTACGCCCAATGAAGAAATGATTCGCGATTTTGTGTCAATCGCTCCGCAGATCAACCAAATCATTGACCTGTTGAAAGAAGCCCATAAAGTGCTATCTGATCCGGAACTGAAAGTTCAATATGATAGTCAGCTTGTGGAACAGGAAAAGGCAACAGAAGCCATGCGGAACAAGAAAGCGCTATTAGCAGAGGATCACTTGCATTCGGCGCGTACGGCCGCTCGCCGGGGTGACACGATGCTCGCTCTCCGCTTTCTCCGTGGCTCTATCAGTTTAGACCCAACCCGAGCGTTATACTTTCAGGAAATGGCCCATATATTGGCGGAAAACCAGAATTGGCGTAGAGAAGCGCTGCGGTTTTATCATCGTGCGTTCCATTTGGATCCGGAAAATCCCGATATTATGTTGGATGTTGCCCAGCTTGCCAAAGAATTGAACTTGATTGGATTTGCTCGAAAAGTGCTGAATCAGGTCATGAATCTGGATCCCGGTAATGCCAAAGCCAGGAAACTAATGAAATCGCTAAACATGACCACTTAGCGGGCAGCATCGAGATGAAAGCTGCGGTTACTCGATGTCAGTATGGTTTAATACGCGAGATCGCAACGACGGCGGATACAGCACTGCAAATTCGTGCATTGTCGGTGTCGGAGCTTTTTGCTGCGGCGGGATGGGGTTTGAGCTGGTTACTGATCGATCCGGTGATTGCGGCTGAATCTGTGACTCGGGAAGTTGATCTTTCTGCGGGTGATTTGGAGGAGTTACTGGTCGAGTGGTTGACCGAGTTGCTGTATATTTTTGATGTCGATCACCTGGTTTTCTTTGAATTCGAGTTGACTGTCACGGAGCAGCGAGTGGTTGGGTGTATCCGGGGTTTCCGATTCGATCCATCCCGGATGGCTCTGAAAACCGCTGTCAAGGCGGTGACCTGGCACGCATTATCGGTGAGGCGTTCAGTTAGGGGTTGCAGAGCTCATATCCTATTCGATTTATGATCAAACCAGTGAAAGGAATGTGCGGGATGGAGTTGCAACGGGCGGGTGAATACCGATGGATACTTCCGATGGGAAGCCATCCGGGGATGCGAGTTCCGGGATGTATCTATGCGGATGAAACAATGATTCCATCGATCCTGAAAGATGGATCTCTGAAGCAGGTCGCCAATGCAGCGGGATTGCCGGGCGCAACGGGCATGGTTTTGGCCATGCCGGATATTCATTATGGATATGGGCTTCCCATCGGGGGTATTCTGGCCTGTCGCCTGACTGACGGCGTAATTTCGCCGGGAGGGGTCGGGTTCGACATCAACTGCGGCGTGCGGCTTCTCGCGACGCAATTGCCAGCGAGTCATGTGATTCCCGTCATCGATCGGTTGCTGGATGGTCTGTATCAGGCTGTTCCAGCAGGTGTCGGTTCTTCGGGCAAATTGATGTTGACTGGAAAAGAGATACGGCAGGTTATGATGGATGGAGCTGCCTGGGCGGTTCGTTCGGGATATGGTCTTCAAATGGATATCGATCATTGCGAATCCAACGGTGCCATGAAGGATGCATGCCCGGAAGATATCAGCGACCATGCGGTGGACCGGGGTCGTGGGCAGTTGGGGACTCTGGGATCAGGGAATCATTTTGTTGAGGTGCAGGAGATTCGGAAGGTTTTTGATGCAAACACAGCCCAGATGTGGGGTATGCAGGAGGGGTGTGTCACGGTAATGATTCATACGGGTTCTCGCGGGTTGGGACATCAAGTCTGCACCGATTATCTCAAGATCATGAACCGAGTGGCGAGTCGGTATGGGATATCCTTACCGGATCGGCAACTGGCCTGCGCTCCCTGCCATTCTCCGGAAGGACGGCAGTATTTCGGAGCCATGAAAGCTGCCGCCAACTTCGCCTGGGCTAATCGTCAGTGCATATCTCACTGGGTCCGGGAGGCGTTCTGTTCGGTGTTCCCGGGTGAATTAACCGAGCGGGACATGCCGCTTGTTTATGATGTGGCGCATAACATTGTCAAAGTGGAACGGCACGTTTTGGATGGTTCTCCAGTTGATCTGATGGTCCATCGCAAAGGTGCCACACGAGCCTTTCCAGCGGGTCACGACGATCTTCCCCGGGCATACCGGTCAGCCGGTCAGCCGGTCATCATTCCCGGTGACATGGGAACAGCCTCGTATCTATTGGCGGGAACGGAATACGCGATGAAACACACATTCGGCAGCGCGTGCCATGGTGCAGGACGGCGTCTGTCGCGGAAGGCGGCTTTGCAACAGGCCCGACACCGATCCATTCTCGAGGAATTACGGCAGAAAGGAGTCCGGGTTCGTGCTGCTGGTCGGCAGACGATTGCCGAAGAGATGCCCGATGCGTATAAAAATATCGACGAGGTAATTCACGTGGTGACCGAGTCCGGTATTGGAACCCTGGTTGCAGAAATGAAACCGCTGGGTGTCATCAAAGGGTGAAACAGCTCGGGAAATGACGGGATTAGGAGATGTGTGATCCCGGCGGCATGGCTTCATCCACAGTCAGCAATTTGACCCTCGAAAAATCTTCGGTGGATGCCGCAAGCAGCATTCCGTTGCTGATGATACCTCGCATCTTACGGGGTTGAAGATTCGTCAATACCACAATCTGTCTACCGACCATCTCGCCTGGCGCATAGTATTCCCGCAATCCGGCGACGATCTGCCGAGGCTCCGGCTCGCCAATGTCCACGCGGAGACAGATCAACCGATCCGCGCCCTCAACAGGCTCTGCCGATAGAACCGTCCCAATCCGTACATCCAGTTTCTTGAAGTCATCGTAGCTTATGCAATCCATTATCGCTCCTTTCCAATCCAATTCACGGCAGCCATTCCCCGATCTCGGCCCAAGCTCCCAAAGTCTGAACCAAACTCGTCATAGATGCAAGTTCTATTTGACTTTTCTGCATGTATTTGACTATTGTCGCAGGCATCAGGAGGGGGTGAAATGGCGAAACGGAATAATGTGGTTGGAATTCGTCGTGAAGATAAAAACCGGTGGGAAAAACGGGTTCCCGTTGTACCGAAAGACGTGGAAACGCTGGTTCGGAAGCACGGAATTCGCGTCATTGTGCAGCCGTCCAACGATCATCGGACGTTTGATGACGATGCGTATCGCCGGGCGGGAGCGGAAATCCAGGAGGATCTGCAGGACTGCTCGATCATTTTGGGGGTCAAGGAAATACCAGGATCGGCATTTCTTCCCGGTGTTACCTATGTGTTCTTTTCCCATGTCATCAAGGGCCAACGATACAATATGCCCATGCTTCGCGCACTTCTGGACCGGAAATGCTCACTGGTCGATTATGAGAAAATCGAAGACGATACCGGAAAAAGACTGATCTTTTTCGGCCGGTTCGCCGGGTTGGCAGGGATGGTGGAATCCCTTCATGCACTGGGTTTACGACTGGTTTCCGAAGGAATTGCCAACCCATTTTCCGCGATTCGCCAACCACGGGATTATGCTTCGCTGGATGCGATCCGGACTGCCGTCGCTCACGTCGGTGAAGATATCCTGCGAAACGGATTGCCGGATTGCCTGACTCCAATGGTATGTGGCTTTACAGGATATGGAAACGTATCACGAGGTGCTCAGGAAATCTTGGATATTCTGCCAATCCAGTCAATCGATCCCGAATCCATCCGGAACGGAACGAATGATCTTGCCAAAACCTCTCGGTGTGTTTACAAAACAGTGTTTCACGAAAGTCACATGTTTGAGACCGCCGATCGATCCCACCCGTTCGATCTCCAGCATTATTTTGCTCATCCGGAGCTGTATCGAAGTCAATTCAGCTGTTTTCTGCAGTCATTGACCATGATGGTCAACTGTATTTTCTGGACGGAAAAGTGTCCTCGGTTGGTGACGAAAAACGACTTGCAGTGCCTGTTTGCTCCCGGGGAAACCCCCCGGTTGAAAATCATCGGCGATATTTCGTGTGATATTGATGGGTCCGTAGAAGCAACGGTTCGGGCTACGGATTTGGACGATCCGGTATATGTCTATGATCCACACACAGGGAAGACATCTTCCGGTGTGATCGGCAATGGACCCGTGATCATGGCGATCGAGAATCTTCCGTGTGAGATACCGGTGGAAGCATCACAGGAGTTTTCCAAGACACTGGTCGAGTTCATTCCCGCTCTTGCCAATGCGGACATGATGGTGTCCTACACGGATTTAGCGCTGCCGATGCCGATAAAAAACGCAATGATTGCGTACCAGGGTGCTCTGACACCTGCGTACGAGTATATTTCCGACCATTTAGCAAAATAGGAGCGACGCAAATGAGCGAGAAAAAAATTCTGTTGTTAGGCGCAGGTCTTGTCACCGAACCGCTGGTGGGTTATTTGTTGAACGTTCCTGGTTTTCGTTTGACAATCGCTACCCGGACGGTGTCGAAGGCTGAAAAACTCATCAAAGGACATTCCCGGGGAGTGGCTAAAAGTTTGGATGTTTCAAACGAAGCCAGCCTGGAAGCAGAGATCATGGATCATGATCTGACGATTAGTCTTTTACCAGCCACGATGCATCCCATCGCTGCGCGCATGTGTCTGAAACACCGGAAGCATCTGGTCACCACGTCGTACGTCAGCCCGATAATGAAGGGTTTTCACGAGGAAGCCGTATCGAAAGGATTGATTTTCCTTAATGAACTGGGATTGGACCCCGGTATCGATCACATGTCCGCAATGCGGATTATTCACACCGTGGAAGCCGCCGGCGGCCAGGTGACCGGTTTCAGGTCCTATTGTGGCGGATTACCAGCACCGGAAGCCAATACCAATCCCTTCGGATACAAATTCTCCTGGGCACCCCGGGGCGTTATTCTGGCCTCCCGAAACCCGGCACATTTCCTGTGGAACGGCATTGAAAAGGACATCCCGGGTGTTGATCTGTTTACCGAAAATCATCCTCTGGAAGTCGGCGGAATGGCATTCGAAGCGTATCCCAACCGGGATTCCATGCCCTATCAAGCAATGTATGGCCTCGAAGGCGTGCATACCATGTTCCGTGGCACATTGCGAAATCCGGGCTGGTGCAAAACGATGAAAACATTGGTCGATTTTGGCTACCTCGATTTGACTGAAAAGCGATTTGCTGCATCGACATACCGGGAGCTGTTCCATGAACTGCTGGGAACGACGGGCGACCCACGAAAAGCGGCAGCAAATCAATCGGGTCTGCCTGAACATCACTTTGTTTTCGACCGGATGGAATGGATGGGTTTATTCAGTACCGATCCACTGCAACCCGATACATCGACCGCACTGGATCATCTTACCCATAAGTGCCTGGAAAAACTTCAGTTTGCTCCGGGCGAACGGGATATGATCGTCCTCCACCATATTTTTGAAGCTCAGATCGGTGAAGAGACGAAAACCATTACCAGTACTTTGATCGATTACGGTGTCCCGCACGGCCAAACGGCGATGGCTCGCACGGTGAGTCTGCCAGCGGCAATCGGCACTCGGCTGATTCTTCAGAATAAGCTGACAACACCCGGGGTCCTGATTCCCGTGTCACCCGATATCTATCATCCGGTCCTTGATGAATTGGATTCTCTGGGTATTCACTGCATCGAAAGCGGACTGGAATAATCGGCTCGTCGGTACCGGTGAAGATATCGGTTGTCATTCCGTCGGCCCGTGCGCCGGATGTTTTTCCGGAATGTCTTGCATCTGTGTTCCACGATGACGATGGCCCTCTGGAAGTCATCATTGTCGATGATGCGATGGACGATCATGCGTATCGCATTGTGACTGAATCTGCTGAAAAACACCCCGTTTGGATTTTGGATAGCCGGGGACGGGGTGTTTCCGCTGCGCGGAATGCCGGAGCGTGTTCAGCGGCAGGCGATGTTATCCTGTTCATGGATACGGATGTGGTTCTCCGCCCTGGAGCCTTCCGGATCATCCGGAACGCGCTGAGGGATCCCGGCATCGACGGCATTGTCGGTATCCAGGCCGCGAATCTCCGTTTTACCGGTTTTTTCAGTCGATGGAAAAATCACTGGATGCGTTTCACGTATCACCGACTCAGCGGGAACATTCACCTGTTTTATACCAGCTGCGCGGTGATCCGGAAGGATGTTTTCATTGCGTCCGGCGGTTTTGATGAAACGTATCGGTTACCCAGTATTGAGGACACGGTATTCGGATCGCGGCTGGGACGATTGAAACGGGTCATCCGTCCCGAGCCCTGTTTTGAGGTGGAACATGTTAAGGCGTATGGGTTCCGGAGCGTTTTGGCAACGGATCGCAAGCGATCATCCGCCCTTGTCCGGTACGCAATGAGAAATGTCCTGGCGGGGCACGATTCCGGTGCAGGAGACACTTCCGTGCCTACCGGTTTCATGCTCAGTGCGGGAATGATGATTCTGTTTCTTCTGTCAGGTCTTGCCACCATTCTGGGCGAAGGGGTGATCGGATCAATGCTGATGGCGGGGAGCATTTCTGCTGTTTGGCTGCTGAACATCGATTGGCTGGCTTACCTGCGCCGCGTGCAGGGTCCGGGATTCATGGCCGGAGCCATGCTGTTTCTGCCGGTTGATCTGCTCTGGGTGATCGCTGGAATCGTGCAGGGTTCGATCGGGTTTGCTCTGGGTAGAAAATACTGACTTAAACGCCGTATGTCGGATCCGTTGCCGGGGTGTTCCCGATACATGGCCTCACTCGGGCATAACATAGCCCAGTGCCCTGAGCTTTTCCAACGTTTCTGGCGATCGGTCTTCCCGGGCTATCCGTCGGCGCTGCTCTGCCGCTCCGAATCCGGCATGCAGGTCGGAGATGCATGCGGAACTGAATTCCGGGTAATCGTTCCGGACATTGTGCCGCTCACCGGGATCCTGTGAGAGGGCATACAATGCATCGTATCCCGAATCCGGAAACACCATCATTTTCCAGGATTCAGTGCGAATGCCCCGCTGTTTGGTTGCCCGGGGATTCATGACGATTCCAAAATTTTCGATCAGCGCGGCATGTCGATGGACCGGACCCAGCATATCGAATCCTTCCATGGATTCAGCAGGAGGCAATCCTGCAAAGGGAAGTACCGTCGTTGCAACGTCAACGGCGCTGGCCAGACGGGGGTCCAGACCGGTGATGGCGGGTTGTCCTGGAGCATAGATTGTCATCCAAATGGACAGGGCCGGTTCGTAAATATCTTCACCATGAGTAAAAAAGAAACCATGTTCTCCAAAACTTTCACCATGATCCGAAAGTAAAACGACCAGTGTATCGTCCAGCGGAACGGATTGCGCCAGATGGTGCATCAATTCACCGACCGCTCGGTCCATTTCCGAAACCTCACCTAGATACAATTCCTCCGGCCGGCCCGGATCAGGTGGTACCTTTGTGAATGCCACAGCTTTTCGTGCGTTCTCTTCCGCATATTCATCTGGCCACTCCAGTTGGTCCCGTTGAATCATCCGGTGATAGTAGTGCTGTTCGCGGATCGGGGGTGCGTAGGGAGAATGGGGATCGAAGTAATGAACCCATAGAAAGAACGGAACACCATCACCGGTATATTTACGGAGCCAGGGAATGGCCAGCGAGTTCGTTGATCGGCAATTTCGCTCCATACGGCCTTTTTCTCGCCAATTTTTCCAGGCTTTATACCATGACGCCTGTCTGAGGTCGCCGGGAGCGCCGAACCGATCATCGTAGATCATGAAGCCCTGATTGAGTCCGAACCGTCGATCGAGTGGAAAACAACTGACAAAAGCGGCGGTTCGCCAGCCGTTGTTCCGTAGAATTTCCGTCAGCGTGACGGAATCAATTCCCAGGCGGTATCGATTTTCCTTAGCGCCATGAACTGCGGGGATCATCGATGTCAGCATGGAGGCATGACTCGGTGTTGTCATCGGCACCGGGCAGACGGAATTGATGAAATGGCGACCCAGACGGGAGAGCCGATCGAGGGTCGGGGTGCGGACAAAGGGATGGCCGCCGGAGCCGGTTGCATCGGATCGAAGTGTGTCCAGGGTGATGAGGAGGATATTGGGCGCGTGATCGGGAGGGGTTCCTGTGAGCGGGGAGAATGACCAGCCGACATTGGCGGCGATGAGGATCATGGAGAGTGTTGTCAGAATGCTGAGGATAATGAGGGATCGATGCCCGGATTTTATCCGTTTGAAAGGAGAAAGGGCTGCCAGAACCGCGAGGGTGCAGAGAGAGCCCAGGGCACCGAATCCGATGGCGTCCCAAACGATAAATCCGACGATCTGTCCGGTTCGATCGAAACTGGCCAGACCAAAAAAAATGACCATCAAACTATCTATTATACCAAACACGGCACCGGCATTGAAACCTCCCCACAGTGCAAAGAACCAGCGGGATCTTTTCCGCTGTGGTATGGGAGTAAGCGGGGTTTCGGTTGTTGCTTTCATCAGTAATTCTGTTTCCAAAGCCTGGCGCGCTTGACGATTTCGTAAAACGGCATTTTATAGGTTTTCGAGTATCGCCAGGCATAGGTTATATTAAAAAGCGCGCGGGTCAACCATGTATCGGGATGGTTACGGGCGATCCGGCGAATCAGGGGTCCGAAGGAAGGCCAGCGGACGGCGATATAAAACAGCTTCTGCAGGACGATCAGCGCTTCGGCATCAGGATTCCGGATCACGGATCGATTGAAATAGGATTGATTCAGATTATCGACTCCGTAGGATGCGTCGAGTACCCCCATGGACCGGGCAAAGGCTTCCAATTCAGTGCCCGGATACGGTTGAATGATGGAACACCATGGATAATCGCTGCGGATGATTTGATTCAATCGAATGGTTTCCCACGCATTTTCAAATGTCTCCCCTGGCATTCCCACCATATTGAATGTACCGATTTTGATCTTGTTTTGGCGTAGTAATCGAGCCGTATCGATGATCTGCTGACGCTCCACTTTCTTTCCCAACACCTGGTTACGAATGTAGTCGTTCCCGCTTTCCAGGCCGAAATACGCAATGTAGCACCCCGCTTTTTTCATCGCTTCGATCATGTCCGGCGTCGCTGTATCCGCACGGATCAGGCACGAAAAGGGAAGACCGATGTCGCGACCGTAGCGATCCAGGAAATCGATAAGCCAGTGGGTGTCCAGGAGGAAGACCTCGTCATCGAATCGAACGGATTTTAGTGGGAATCGATCTCTGACCGATTGAATTTCAAGACACACTTTTTCGGGTGCTGGTTGCCGGACCATTGTGCCCAATCCGCTATACACCATTTTATATGCTTTATTGCTGCAAAAGGTGCAATTGAAAGGGCAACCTCTACCTGTTATGAAATGCTTACTAGGACTGTTTCGCAGAATGGGGTATCGGTCGTAATATAGATTTCGATCGGGTTCTGGCAGCGTATTCAAATCGTCGATCAGTGGACGGAGAGAATTCCGTGTGATTCGACCATTCGTTTTCACCCAGAGGTTGCCGATGTCATCGAATCCGGTATTGGCATCCAACCGGCCTGCCAGATCGACGAGAGCACCTTCTCCTTCGCCGATACAGATAGCATCGATGGCTTCGTGATCGATAAAATCAGGGAAGAATGTTGGATGAGGTCCCCCCGCAATTGTCATCGCGCCGGTCGCTTTCCGGACCTCCCCCAACGCATTGGCGACCCACGTATGGCTGCCACTGACGGTATAAGCGCCGACGATATCCGGTTTCCGCTGGAGAGCATATTCGGCGATGGCCTTGGGACGGTTATCGATGATCAGGTCGACATCGTGACCTTTTTGTTTCAGAACGGACGACAGAATCATGGTGCCCAGGAACTCGAACCAGAAATTCTGAATGAAAAGGATTCGTGCCATCCGGGTCAGACCTTGTTTTTAACCAACGTTCGCACGCCGCCGCGGATCAGGGTCAACGCCTTTCCCGGCGGTAGTTTGATCAGCTTCACGACCTGGCGGAATACATATCGGGGCCGGAGATAGAAGCGTCGATATGCCCGAGCGATGGTTCGACGGATTTCATCTTCTGTTCGACCTTCCGGAACGTAAACAACTTCATTGAATACATTATACGTCGTTGGATCGTCGTTGATGATCGTCCCGGATGTCTGGGCCAGATCAGATAAGTCATTGCCGGGATAAGGAACGAAGGTCAACCAATACACGTAATCGGGATCTAACTCCAGCCCGAACCGGATTGACTGCTCCGTGTCTTCCACTGTTTCCGTCGGCAGAGTCAACATAAAAGATGCGACGGTTTCGATTCCGATCGTGCGGCAGAGAGCAAAGGCTTTGCGGGCTTGATCCAGGGTTGTCCCTTTCCGGATTAGTTTCAACAGGCGTTCCACACCGGTCTCGACACCAAAAAAAATCTGGTAACACCCGGCCTGTTTCATGGTGCGAAGCAGTTCTTCGTCAACAAGATCCACACGGGTGAAGCACGCCCACGGAATCGTGATTCCATTTGTGATCATTGCATTGCACAACGTGAGGACACGATTCCGGTTGACAGTGAATGTTTCGTCATAAAACTGCAACCCGTCGATTTGGAATTGCTTGATCATTTGCCGGATATCTGCGATGACCTTATCAGCGGAGCGAAACCTGAACGACTTTCCAAAAATCAGATCACCGGAGCAATATGAGCAATTGAATGGGCACCCTCGGCTGGTGAACAGGTGGAGAGTGCGGCTTCCGCGGAGTTGGGCTGAACTGTGATAGGCCTGCATGGGGAACAGGTGCAGGGCGGGAAACGGAAGATCATCCAGGTTATGAATCAATGGAGGACGTGGCGTGAACACGATCTGTCCTTCGGCGTCTTTAAAAGCAATTCCCGGAACATCGTTCCAATCGCGATTGTTTTCAAGTGCACTCAGCAGTTTCCGGGTCGGCTCCTCTCCCTCTCCGATGACGACAACGTCCACAACACCGTCCCGAAGCTGATCCTCAGGAAACAGCGTGGCTTGTACACCACCGTAAACAATGACAATATCCGGATCGACCGCCCGCGCTTCCTCCGCCACCCGGCGGCACCGTCGAAGATTCGCACAAAAAGTCTGAAAACCGATCACATGCGGTTTGAACTCCCGGACGATCTGCTGAATTCCATCATACCCGATGGGTTCGGCTTCCGAATCGACCACCCGAACGGTATGTCCGTCCGACTCGGCCACGGCCGCTATGAATCCAAGCCCCATGGATGGATACACTGCACCCGCCTCCAGAAGATCGCCGTAGCGTTCCTTCAGCGTACTCGGCGGAATGACCAGTAAAACCCTCAATGAAAGCTCCTTTCATCGGACTCTCCCGTAGAGTCCGAATTCATTACCATACTCATTACAGCTTCTAAATCCAAACCTTTTTAGTGATAAATTAACTTTGACTTATAGTGCAAAAATTGCCATATTTTCGCAAAAGGCGGTTCGGAAGAGCGGCCTGAGGGAGTTTACATTTCATGGGAATGCTCAATCCACAACTGTCCGGCTGTGCAGGTGATATCGGTCATTCAGATGAAATCGAACGGCGGATTAAAGCACCCTGGAAAGTCATTATTGCCGATGATGAGCCTGAAATCCATTCTGTGACACGGCTCGTGCTGGATGGATTTGAGTTCGATCATCGCCGCTTGCAATTTATCAGCACCTATTCGGGAATGGATACATGTGCTGTGATCAGGGAAAATCCGGACACGGCATTGTTGTTGTTGGATGTGGTTATGGAATCGGAGGATGCGGGGTTGCGGGTGGTCCGATATATCCGGGAAGAGTTAGGTAATCTCTTTGTGCGGATTGTGCTTCGAACGGGCCAGCCGGGTCAAGCGCCAGAACGTCAGGTGATTTCAGCCTATGATATCAACGATTACAAGGAAAAGACGGATCTGACGGCTGAACGATTGTTTACGATGGTCATGTCGAGCCTGCGCACCTACCGGGATCTGCAGCTTATCGATCGCAACCGGCGAAGCCTTGAGAGGATTGTTGAAACATCGCCACGAATACTCGGTTATCATTCATTGGGTGAACTGGCGAGAGAGATCCTGTGGCAATTAGGAGCACTTCTCCATATCGACAACGGCTACTCGGTGGCCTCGGAAAACGCGTTATTCGTCATCTGGGATCGGGAAATACCGTTTTGCCTGGCGGGTTCCGGTCGGTTTGTCGACGCTGGTAAAAAACCGCTCAGCGATGTTCTCTCTCCTGAGTTACAACAACGCATGCTGTCAGCACTGGATCAGAAGGCCGCGTTTTTTTCTGACCGGCAGTACTGTGGATGGTTTCGGAGCGCCAATGGAGCGCAACATGCCATTTACCTGGAGTGCTCACGGATGCTCGAGCAGCAGGACCGGGAACTGATCCGTTTGTTTGCAACAACGGCAGCGGCTGCCTTCGAAACGATCCATCTGAACAAGGAAATCGAAGCGACGCAGAAAGAGATCATCGATACACTCGGTGAAATGGTGGAATGCCGGTTTCGGGAAATGGGTAATCACGTCCGCCGGGTATCCGAATACGCCCAATTGCTTGCGCTGAAAGCCGGTCTCAGTGAAAAGGAAGCGGAAATTCTGAAATTTGCAGCTCCCATGCATGATATCGGGAAAATCGGTATTCCGGATGATATCCTGAAAAAACCGGGACGGCTCACATTCGATGAATTCGAGATTATGAAGCGGCATACTTCGATCGGATTTAATATACTGAAACGTTCCGAACGAGATATCCTCAAGGCCGGTTCGATTATTGCGTTGCAGCATCATGAACGATGGGATGGTAAAGGATATCCGCAAGGGTTAAAAGGCAACGAAATCCATGTTCTCGGAAGAATCACGCGCCTGGTGGATGTGTTCGATGCATTGAGCAATCGACGGGTTTACAAGGATGCATGGCCTTTGGAGCAGATCTTGGAATATATCAGGGAAGAAAGCGGCGCTCAGTTCGACCCCCTCCTGGTTGATCTATTCCTCGTCCATATCGACGCGTTCTTACAGATTAAGGATCAGTACCCGGACGAAGCGAAGCAGCGGTGAAAAAACTGGAGAATCTTTACCACTGGATACATCGGCGAACGGTCGCTCGTGATTTGATTCTGGGCGTCGTTCTTGTCGCCAGTGCCGTCGTTTTAACCATGGGTTCGCTGAGTTATATTACGCTGGTTCGCCTGGCAGAAGAAGAATTACGGGACCGGATTGTCCGAACAGTCAATATTATGACCCGACGGCTCGCACCGATCATGGTCGAAGACCGGTTCGAAGACGCTGTCGAGTTTATGCAGCAGGCAAAACACGATCTTCCGGACTCGTATCTGAAACTCGTGGATGAAAACGGTGTATTGCTATACCCGGAAATCGACCTCCAACTGGATTCGCCCATCGGAACCTTGTTGTTCGAAAAACCAGTTATCCACGGAAGTGTCACTGTCGGAAGACTCTGTCTCGGGATGCGAACCGATCGAATCGCCATCGTGAAGCGCAACATGTTTACATTGACACTGACTCTCATGGGTGCGTTGATCCTTGCCTTATTGGGAACAATTAAAGTGATTGTCCAACGGATATTGCATCGATCACTGGAACGGGTGCAGGAGGGAATACGCACGATTGCCGAAGGGAATTATGATCATCGAATCGCCGACAGCCCATATTCCGATGTGCAGGTAATCATCCGTGAAATCAATTCAATGGCGCATTTCATATCGAATCGTACGTTGCAACTGCAGAGGGAGATCGGCGAGCGGAAGCGGACGGAAATTGCATTGACGGAGAGCCGACGGAAGTTGATGACGTTGATGCAGAATTTACCGGGGATGGCATATCGGTGCGAAAATGATCAGAATTATACAATGCGATTTGTCAGTCAGGGAGTGAAAGCGCTGACCGGGTATTCGGCGGATCAGCTGATTGACAGTATGGAATTGAACTACAATCAGATCATCCATCCCGGTGATCGGGATTTGGTGCGTAACGCTGTGGAACAGGGATTGATGTCGAATCGAGCGTTTGAAATCGAGTATCGGATTGTCACAGCGGATGGAGCGGTGAAGTGGGTGTGGGAGGCGGGTATTGGGGTGGTCAATGTATTTGGGGATGTCCAAGCGCTGGAAGGATTTATCATGGACATCGATTCGCGCCGCATGGCGGAAGAGGAGTTGAAGCGACTGAACGAGGAATTGGAAATGCGGGTTCAGGCTCGAACGGCGGATCTTGAAGTGACCAACCGAGCATTGAAGGAGAGTCTCAAGCTGATTAAGGAAACACAATCCCGTCTGGTGGAGAGTGAGAAACTTGCCGCATTGGGGGGCATGGTTGCAGGAATGGCGCATGAAATCAACAATCCATTAGGGATTACGGTGACAGCGGCATCGTATCTCGATGGTGTGCTGAACGATATCCGTAACAGAGGTGATGCGCATGTGTTGCCTCTCCCTGTCCTCGATACTCTTCAAGAAAGCTTGCGGATCATACTGGTCAATCTCCGACGGGCATCGGAGCTGGTCAACGGGTTTAAACTGGTGGCTTCAGACCAGACTCAAGAGGATCGCCGGGTTTTCAATCTTAAAGAATATCTCGACGAAATCCTGCTGAGTTTGCGGCCGACCCTGAAAAAAAGCCGTGTAACCGTTTCGATGGAATGTCCGGATCATATCACGATCGATAGCTATCCCGGCGCAATGTACCAAATCATGACCAACCTCATTCTGAACGCGTTGAAGCATGCGTACGATCCGGATCAGAGCGGTGTTATCCGGATTCAGGCGCACCAGACCGTCCGCCATCTCCTGATTGTTTTTTCCGATGATGGCCGAGGCATAACGAATGACATTCTACCGCGTATTTTCGACCCGTTCTTTACAACCAAGCGGGGTCAGGGGGGGAGTGGTCTGGGATTGCACATCGTGTTCAATCTGGTGACCAATACGTTGAAAGGCGAAATTTACTGCGAAAGTCAGCCAGGGGAAGGGACGCAATTCATGATTCGCATCCCTTACAGCCAGCTTGGCAGCGGGTCTCGAGCCACAAAGAGCAGCGATTCGGAATAGGCAGGTCGATCAACCGAAGTTTCGCCGGGGATGGAGCGGAAGATTTGGTGTCACCGGCGGCGATTGTTCCAGCAAACCGAGAATGACCGCGATGGCCCGATCCAATTGCGGATCTTCGGACCGTGCGAAGGCATCCGGCGGCATTTCCACGACGATGTCCGGCTCCGCACCATGATTTTCCAATCCCCATCCGATGTCGTCGAAATAATGGTAAAACTCAGGTTGCGTCACAACCGTGCCATCGACAAGCCCGTGGGTGGGAGCGATTCCAACAACGCCTCCCCATGTGCGACGACCAATGAGAATTCCGAGTTTCATCGCTTTGAATTTATAGGCGAACAAATCACCGTCGCTGCCTGAAAACTCATCGCAAAGGGCCACGATGGGACCTTGCACACAGAAGGGGGGTGTCGGAGCAACGGGGGTGTGTCGGCCTATTTCAAAGCCGAGACGGCGACGAGTCAACCGTTCCAGAAGTAATGAGGAGACATGGCCGCCACCATTGTTTCGAACATCGACGATCACGGCCTCCCGGAATGATTCTGCGAGCCAGGCCCGATGAAACTGAGAAAACCCGGTGGTTCCCATGTCCTGCATATACAGGTATCCGACACGGCCGTCCGTCCGATGATGCACCCGGTCAGTCGCCGCATTCACCCACTCCCTCAGTCGGGCGTTCATTTCACTTCGTATTGGCTTGATGACAACATTCCATGGCGTTCCCCCATCGGATATCGTTAATGCAACCGATTGCCCCGCCATGCCCAGCAACCGCTCTCCCGGTGGATGGGCCGGCGTGACAGCCATCCCGTTGACGGCCAGAAGCCGATGCCCTGGGCGGACGGTGATCCCCGGCTGATTCAGCGGGGAATTCGCATTCGGATTCCACGTGTCTCCACGGACAATATGGGTAAAAATATATGTACCGCTGTCTGTATCCCATGCCAAATCCGCTCCCAGCATGCCCATCGAAAACTGAGGCGATGGCTCATAATCACCTCCAAATTCATACGCGTGGGATGTTCCAAGCTCTCCGATGCATTCCCAGATCACGTCCGATAGATCACTGCGGGTAGCGCAACGCTCCACTAAAGGCAGATACCGGTCGTACATTTCCGGCCAGTCGACGCCGCTCATGTCCTCGGCAAAATAGTGATCCCTCATCAAGCGCCAGGTCTCGCGAAACATCTGCTTCCATTCCGCAGCAGGGAACAACGAAACCTTGAGACGGGACAGATCGATCCAGCCGGTTTTTTTACCGGGTTTCGAATCCCCTTCTTTCGGTGGTTTTTTCGATGCATCCAGAACCCGTAATCCATCTTCCGTTCGAATCATCAGAACGGTACGGTCCCGAGAAAAATCGTACGAGATGACATTGGCAGCTACGGATTCCCGCGTTTGCGATTTTAGATCCCAGTAATCCAGAGTGCTTCCTTTCACCGGTTCCGGAGGCCACCGGTCCGCCAGCGTGCCGGACAGGGGTGTCTCCAGAAACCATATCTTTCCTTCCGTGACCCTCAGCAGGCTGAACCGGCTGTCCACGATGGGCATCGCCACTGCTCGTGCAGCTATACCATCGAAATCGATCTCGATCGTCTGAGCGTGGTTTCCGGTTGCACCGGCTGAATCGGTCTTAGCGGAGACGCTTGCAAGGTCTGGGTCGCCTGAAGCGGCGGATGATTTTGCAGCGTCGGCAGAGATGTCCGATTCCATCGGTTTGTCCTGATTGTCGCAGGGCGATGATGGTTGTTCGTCGAATGGATTCAGCTGATCCGTCCGGAGAGGCAGAGCCATGGGGACGACGCCGCGCGGGAAACTGTATCCAAAATCAAGGATACTCCGTACCGGATCGAAAACCCGGGCGGACAAAAAATACAGGTATTTTCCTTCCGGATCGAATACCGGAGATTCATCGATCAATACCGGTTCTGTGACGGTATGATGACACTGCATTCGCCTGTCGAATACCCGGATGGCCATGCGATGCGGATCGATGCTGCATGGATAGGCGACCCACCGACCATCGGAGGACACATCACAACTGTCAAATCGATGATAAAGACTGCGGTCGATCAACTCATAGCTTCCGGAATGACAATCGACTTCACCGATCTCATGCCGGTGATTGATGATGATGACACGATCGACTCCCGGTACCGGAACGATTTTGATGATGCGGCCGATCGGCGAATCGGACAGAAGCAGAGGTTTAATTGATGCATCGGTGGAAAAGATGATGAGGCGCTCTTCGCCGCCTTCATCGGTTACGGCGATGATCCGTTCGCCGTCATTCAACCAACGGGCTTGCCGATACCGCACACGACCGCCGGTTTCACCGAGTGCTACGACGGCACCTGCCCAATGCGGAAAATGAAAACACTTTCCCCGGGCGATGGCGACTAAAGAACAGTTTTTCGGATGAATGTCTACCGATTCGAGCTTGGAACCCAGTAACGGCATTTTCCGGTTACGCTGCTTGAAAGGTGACGGTAATTCGATCGTTTGGCGTTCCGGTGATTCGGTTATCGGATCGTAAACCCATAGGTCGCCAGCGTGCTGATACACGATGGTTTTTCCATCGGACTGGGGATTTCTCACATAGAATGTGTCATGGTTGGTATGTTTCCGGATATCACTGCCTTCGATGGAGCACGAGTATAGATTGCCGATCCCCTCATGATCGCTGAGAAAAAAGATCCGATCCCCGATCCACATCGGCCACGCCAGGTTCGCATCCATGTTCACCCACTTTTGAAACGAACCGGAACCGTCGCGATCGATCCAGATTTCGCCGCATCGGCCGCCGCGGTATCGTTTCCAAAAGGCCATATCCCGTCCGAATCGGCCGAGGACACAACCACCGGATGGGCCGAAGTGCACGGATGCGCCCCAGCCGATCTGCATGTTTCGGGGGTCATCTCCGTCCCGTCCGATGGAATGAATGATACCCCAACTGCGAAACGGGCTTTGCGCCGTGGTCGAGTAAATGATTCGTGTGCTGTCCGGTGTCCAGCCGAGCACTTTTGCGCCAGGTAATCCCGAGAAGGTCAGCCGCTGCATGGGGCCTCCGGTCATTGACATGACGGTGACTTCCGGAATTCCTTCCTCCGCTCCGGTAAATGCCAGCCACTGGCCATCCGGAGAAATCCTCGGATCTCTCGGGATTCCCCGGCATGTTGTGATTCTTTCCGGTCGTTGGCTGTCCGGAGATAGCCGCCAGAGATCATCATCCGCCAGAAAAACGATGGTTCTGTTATGGATTGCGGGTTCACGAAACAAACCGTGTGTCATCGTTATCCTCCAGTCAATGCAAAGGAAATGCTCCACGACGCATCATATCCGAAAGGCGATCCCCCGCACAAATGCTCCGTAACCGCGTTGTCGTCTCTCGATGATGGCCACTCCCATCGCACTCCAGGATAACCGGCCGGATCGATGCCATCGTGGATATCAGGACGAAAACATGATAAAAAATAGGATCCAGACGGCCTGATCGCAGCGGACAATGGGAGATCGAATCGTATGAAGCTTTTTTTTCGGAAACGACAGGAAACGGCGGTGTTTCATCTTCCAGAATCTGGTCAGGAGATCCGCCAGCTCATTGAATACAGGGAAGACGCGCTCATTGGACGTACCAGCGTGATCAGCGAAGGCTTACTGCAAAAAGCTTCGATTTTTTTTGGTGAGACCGATGCGGAGTTGATACGGGATATGATCCAGACAAGTCGGCAAACCTGTTTTTTCTGTCCGCCCGCGGTTTTCAAAGCGACGCCGACCTATGCAGAAGCGGTGTGTCCCGGAGGCAGGATGAGGGGGCAGTCGACGCTGCTGTTTCCCAATCTTTTTCCCCTGGCAGCCATTCATTCCGTACTGACCTGGCCCGATCATCATTTCTTGCGCCCCGGCGAGTTTTCCAGTGAGCGATTGACGGACCTGTTTCTATTGGCGGGTCAATTCATTGCAGCCATTCGGCGGGTATATCCCGATATCCGATTCCTGTCACTGAACTGCAATTACATGCCGCCGGCTGGGGCCAGTGTGCTGCATCCGCATTTCCAGATTCTGGGTTCGCGGGAGCCTGCGCACCGTTTGCGGGAAGTGATGGATGCCGCCGGTGTCTGGCATCAGACGAACGGGCACTGCTATTGGAACGATTTGATCGATGTGGAGCGGCGAACCGGCGATCGTTGGGTCGGGATGTCCGGCGATTGGGCCTGGCTGACGCCATGGTCACCGCTGGGTTCCAACGAAGTGATGGGCATTCATGAATCCGCTGAAACGGTGTTCGATTTAGAAGACAATGACTGGCGAAGCCTGGCGGACGGACTGAGCCGCGTGTTGAAAATGTATGATGACCAGCACTATAGCAGTTTCAATGTCTGTCTGACCGGGGGGTGTTGTGATACTACTGCAGGACAGCGATGTGTCATCCGCGTGATCAGCCGCCAGAATGTGCGTTCGCTGTATCGAAATGACGAGTATTTCCTGCAAAAAATCCACGGGATCGAGTTGATCGTATCGCCTCCAGAACGTGTCGCTGCGGATTTGCGCCCCCGGTTTGAATCATGATGGGGAATGCTCGCTCCCAATTGTGGAAACGCTGGCTCTTACCCGCTTTGATTGTGTGTGTGGCGGGTGGTTTGCGCATGGCGCGGCTGGATAGAATGGCACTATGGGGCGATGAGGCCTGCATGGTGTATCTTTGCCAGGAAACGCCGGAAAATATCGTGGCAGCTCTCGCCTCCGCCGATCGGCCGGATGTCGATGTGGCTCCTCCTCTCTATTTTCTCGTTCTTCATGTATGGATGAAATGGTTCGGCACATCCGTCGCTGCCGTCCGGGGATTGTCCGCTCTGTTTTCGCTTCTGACCGTTGTGTGCGTTATGGGGCTGACACGGCGATTGTTCACCCGGAATATCGCTCTCGCCGCAGGCATCCTCACGACAATCAGCCCATTTCAAATCTGGTATGCACAGGAATGCCGCATGTATGCCATGGCAACCTGTCTTGCAGCGGCAGCAATCTGGGCACTGGCCGCTGCGGTCACACCTCCCCGGCCGACGACAGCCTGGATTCTGTTTTTCGTGATGGGCCTCACGCTGCTCTATACCCAA
>JAFGMN010000346.1 GCA_016927515.1 candidate division CSSED10-310 bacterium
CGGATTTCCGCCGTTTCCTGGTCCTGCTCTCCAGCCTCCATCTCCTCGAGATACACGTGATAGGCCTTAACGTCGGCTCCACTGAATTCTTCCACTTCGCCGTCGGCAAGCTCAACAAGGATCAGGTTCCGGATAATATTCAATTGTCGCACTCGCCCTTCGCCTCGGGGAGTCATCACGCGTTTACCCAGTTTGGGCATCGCCTTGACCTGTTCGGCATAGTGCGCATGTTCGTATTGCAGGCAACACATCAGCCGGCCGCACAACCCGGAAATCTTACTGGGAATCAGGCTAAGTCCTTGATCTTTCGCCATTTTGATGGAAACGGGATGGAAATCGCGGAGAAAAGTCACGCAGCAGAGAGGATTGCCGCAACTGCCGATGCCACCCAGAATCCGTGCTTCATCCCGGATTCCGATCTGCCGCATTTCGATCCGGGTTTTAAACTGGGAGGCCAGATCGCGGACCAGCTCGCGGAAATCGACTCGCCCTTCGGCGGTGAACATAAACAAACCACGGGACCGGTCGAATGTGAAAATGACTTTGACCAGTTTCATATCCAGAGTGAGTTCGCGAATCCGTGCCCGGCAATACGCGGCGGCTTCCTTTTCTTGAATTTCGATCCGGTTCAGGATTTCGAGATCCGATTCCGATGCCTTGCGTATGACTTTGGGGAGCGCTTCTTCGACGCATCGTGCTTTAACGACGCGGGATTCCGAAAGGACCCGACCGATCTGAATCCCGATGGACGTTTCCACAATACAGTATTCACCCGGCTTGATCGGTATACGCTGCGTATCGTACTGGTCTGTGAATGTGTCGCCTCGAATCAGGACTTCAACAATCTGAATCATACCGTTTCCATTTCTTTGCGTTGAGCCAGGGCACCGATAGCGATAGCCGCGATGGTTTCGGAGAGATTCTCGACTGGCAGTGTGCCGTCCAATACGGCATACCGGCCGGGTTCATCTCGGGCGATCCGGAGATACCCTTCGCGAACACGCCGGTGAAATGCGAGACACTCCGTTTCAAACCGGCCTTCTGCCTCAAACATATTCTGCTGGTGCAACCGGATACGGGATCGCCGGAGACTGATTTCCGGATCAATATCCATCAGGAACGTCAAATCGGGAACGAGTCCGCCCGTGGCCCGGCTGTTGATCAAATGAACAAAATCCAGCGGAAGCTCGCGCCCATATCCCTGATAGGCAACAGACGAATCGGCGTATCGATCCGATAACACGACGTCGCCAGCGGCCAGGCCGGGACGCACAATTTCCGTCACATGCCGTGTTCGATCCGCTGCCAGCAGAAACAATTCCGTCAGGGGATCTAACGCACTGGAAACCGATAGCAACAACTCCCGAATCCGTCCACCCATTTCGCCGTCACCCGGCTCGCGGGTCAACCGGACCGGCATGTTCTCGCTCTTCAATCGATCCCGCAATATCCGTATCTGCGTAGATTTTCCGCAACCCTCAACGCCTTCGAATGAAATAAAAAAGCCTGTCGATATCATTGACCGCCCAATCCATTGCCATTGCAACCACAAGTGAAATACCGTATCAGAGACGCTGCTTCATGGCAAGATACAACCCTCATCTGAGACCTTGCTCTGATCATTCGTTTCACGTACAATTCCGACCTCGCGGGAACCGACACCTCCGTTGGATCCCGGTCGGTCACAAGCCAATAAACTCAGATAACCTGAGAGGACGCTCCATGAACGAAACAGACGACACCGTATTCACCGTCAACGGCAAACAATTCCCTTCAATCCTGCCGATTCTACCGATCCGGGGCATGGTGGTTTACCCGACCATGGTGATCCCGCTTCTGGTTGCACGGGAAAAGTCGGTGCAGATGATCCAGGAAGTATTAGAACACAATCGGATGTTGGGGCTGGTGGCGCAGAGAAACCCCGAGGACGAACATCCCGAGTCGTCGGATATTTTTTCGGTGGGGGTTGCTGCTCACATCGTCAAAATGATCAAGATGCCCGACAATGCAATCCGGATCATGATTGAGGCGGTGTGCCGGATCCGGGTCGAGGAGTTCGTCACATCGGATCCGTATTTTACCGCTCGGATCAGCCCCATCGACGAATTCCAGAAGAACACCAAACGCATGAATGCTCTGGCTCGCAATGTCCGGGAGCTGTTCAAGAAACTGGTCGGTGCTTCGCCGAATTTGCCTAATGAGCTGGCAATGATCGTTCAGAACATCAGTGAACCCGGAAAGTTGGCTGATATCATTGCCTCGGGGCTCAACCTCCAATTACCGGAGCGGCAGGAGATCCTCGAGTTGTTTGATGTCAGCAAGCGGTTACAGCGGCTGAATTTCATTTTGAACCGTGAGATCGAGATCCAGGAGTTGGGCAATCGGATACAGAGTCAGATCAGGGACGAGATGGACAAGTCTCAGAAGGAGTATTTAATCCGACAGCAGATGAGGGCACTGCAAAAGGAGTTGGGTGAGGCAGATGATCGCACGGTGGAGATCGAGGAGTTAACGGAGCGTATTGTTCGGGCGGCGTTGCCGAAAGAGGTGCTGGAAGCAGCGACGAAGGAGTTGGACCGGTTGAAGCGTATGCCGCCGGCCGCAGCGGAGTATACGGTATCGCGAACGTATTTAGACTGGTTGTTGGAGCTTCCGTGGAACGCCAGTTCGGAAGATCGGTTGGATACCCGGATCGTTCAGAAAATCCTTGATGAGGATCATTTCGGATTGGAGAAAATCAAGCAGCGGATCGTCGAGTATATTGCGGTGCGGCATCTGAAAGCCGATATGAAGGGGCCGATCCTGTGTTTCGTCGGGCCGCCGGGAACCGGAAAAACCTCGCTGGGAAAATCCATCGCTCGAGCAATGAACCGCCGATTTCACAGGATATCCGTCGGTGGAGTGAAGGATGAGGCCGAGATCCGGGGACATCGCCGGACATACGTCGGCGCACTCCCCGGCCGAATCATTCAGGGTATCCGCAAATCCGGAACGAACAACCCGGTATTCATGTTGGATGAAGTCGACAAAATCGGCATGGATTTCCGCGGTGATCCAGCCTCCGCCCTGCTGGAGGTTCTGGATCCGGAACAAAACAATAGTTTCGTAGACCATTACCTGGATGTAAATTTCGATCTGTCACGCGTCATGTTCATCACCACAGCCAATGTGCTCGAAACGATTCCTCCAGCCCTTCGCGACCGGATGGAAGTGCTCCGTTTATCCGGGTACACCATCGAAGAAAAGATCGAGATCACCGTCAATCACCTGATTCCACGGCAGTTGAATGAGCATGGGTTGACACGAAAGCACCTTCGGTTTAACAAACCGGCGATCAGCCAGATCATCCGTGATTATACATTGGAAGCAGGCGTCCGGAACCTGGAGCGGGAAGTGTCGAAAATATGCCGGGCAGTGGCGCGCGAAGTTGTGGAAGGCCGGACCGAACCACAGATCATTACCCAGTCGAAACTTCGGAAATACCTGGGACCTCCGAAATTCTTTTCGGAAATCGATGTGCGGACCCGCCGGGCGGGCATCGCGATCGGGTTGGCCTACACACCATACGGCGGCGATGTGCTGTTTGTTGAAGCCACAAAAATGCCGGGCAAGAAGCAGTTGATTCTCACAGGCATGTTAGGCGATGTGATGAAAGAATCAGCGCAGGCTGCGCTGTCATTCATCCGGTCATCGGCGGAAATGCTGCATATCCAGCCGGATTTCTTCGAAACCAGCGATATCCATATTCATGTTCCGGAAGGAGCGGTTCCGAAAGATGGACCGTCCGCTGGAATCACGATGGCAACCGCACTGGTATCGCTGCTAACCGGTCGGAAACCCCGTCTGCGGGTGGCAATGACAGGGGAAATCACTCTGCGAGGAGACGTATTGCCGGTAGGCGGAATCAAAGAAAAATGCCTCGCCGCCTATCGTTCCGGAATCCAAACCGTCATTCTGCCGAAACGCAACGAAACCGATCTGGAAGATCTTCCCGGCTACGTTCGCAAACACATCCGGTTTTTATTCGTGACAAAACTCGATGACGTTCTGGCTTACGCCCTGGAAAACTAAATCGATACCAACCTCCGGAAATCGTTGAATCGCTGCTCGATATCCCCGGCAGATAGATCGGCGAGCTTCCAGGGACCGAAATCCGTGATATTGAACGAGGCGACAACAGATCCGTAAATCATCGCGCGGCGCAACGTCCGGGCGGTCACTTCGCCGTCCCGGGCCAAACTCCCCATGAACCCACCAGCAAACGAATCGCCAGCACCCGTCGGATCCACAACACGCTCCTCCGGATACCCCGGTACAAAAAACCAGTCGCTATCATGGTACAAAACCGACCCATAACCTCCGCGCTTAATTATGACCGAACGAGGTCCCATCTGCATCACATCCCGTATTCCCGCTGCGACATTGCTCTTGCCTGACAGAAGCTGCAGTTCACCTTCGTTGATGATCAATAGATCGATCCGGGCCAATACATCCTCCAACCGGTTCCGTGCACCATCGATCCAGAAATTCATGGTATCCAGAGCTACCAGCTCCGGCGCTCGGATTTGGGTCATGACATCCGCCTGTAAAACCGGGTCGATGTTGCCAAGAAACACAAACGGCGTGTCCCGATACCGGTCGGGTAACATCGGACGAAACCCCTCGAACACATTCAATTGCGTCTCCCTCGTCACCGCCTCATTCATCATTCCATGATACGCACCCGACCAGCGAAACGTACGCCCCGGCGATACCTGCAAACCTTCAATATCAACCGCCCGGGATTCAAATAACCGACGCAACTCATCCGGAAAATCATCTCCCACAACCGCGACGAGCCGAACCGGTGAAAAATGCGAAGCAGCCATACTGAAATACGTGGCAGACCCCCCCAACATCTCCTCCCGCAACCCCATCGGTGTCTCGACTGTATCCAAAGCTACCGATCCCACAATCAATACAGATGACATGAACGTTCCTTTCTAAACTAACAATACGTAATGTTCCGTCTATTCTTCCAGGTATTCCTTCAAGTTACGCTTCAAGGCCTTACGGCGTAGTTTTTCAATGGCACGCTGCTCGATCTGACGGATGCGTTCCCGCGTCAGATTGAATCGTCGACCAATCTGCTGCAACGTCAATGGATCACCATCGAATCCGAAATGCATTCGAAGAATGTCTTTTTCTCGATCAGATAGACACGTGAGCAGCAAATCGACATCGTCGACAAACTCGTCCTGGATAATCTGATCTTCAGCAGCAATCCGATTGTCAGGGATGTCCATCCCGGTATCCCGGTCGTCCTGATCCTCGCCGTCGGATTCCAGACTGATGGAATTCCAGCCAAGTTGCACGAGTTTTTCTACATCCTGAGGATCCACATGCAGATCCCGTGCAATTTCATCCAACGTTGGCTGGCGGCCATAAATCTGCATCAGCTTGCTCGATGATTTATTGATATTATGCAGAAGATTTTCCTGTTTCGGTGGGAGTCGAACCATGCGGCTTTTACTGGCGATTGCGTATAGAATGGCCTGGCGGATCCACCAGACGGCATACGTGATAAACTTGACTCCCCGATCGGGTTCGAAGCGCCGGGCAGCCGCCATTAAACCAATCGTTCCTTCATTAATTAAATCTTCGACGGGCAACCCGGATTTGACGTATTTCTTCGCGATCAGAGCGACATACCGAAGATTAGCTTCCACGAGGCGGAGGACCGCGTCTTCATCATCGGTCGCCTGGATTCGCTCGGCAAGCACCATCTCTTCATCACGGGTCAATTCCGGGTATTCCTTGAACCGCTTCAGATACAACTGGAGATAATCTTTTTCCTCACTCATCTTCCCATACCGTCCGGATCACTCATCGCTGGCGCCGTCGTTCACCATCAACCATCGGCAGCGGTCTTTCAAATCGTGTAAATCCTTCAACCCGGAAACCTGTTCCCGCTCAAGAATTTCCTGAAAACCGTGATACAGCAACCGGGCCTCCCGATGCATCAGGTCGATCTGATCGATCATGCGCAGGATGATTTCCACTCCCGCAAGGTTCACACCCATGTCCTGAGTGAGGCTTTGTATCGTACGAATGGTCTTCACATCACGATCGGAAAAGAGCCGTGTATTCCCAGCACTCCGGGCCGGCCGGATGAGATCGAGCCGCTCGTACGTGCGAATGGTCTGAGGATGTATATTCAGCATCTCCGCGATGACGGAAATGCGATACTTCGGTCGCGTCGTTTCACTGGTCTCGGTCATCGCCGGTCATTCTCCCAAAATCTGCAGAATCAGCCGTCTCTGTCGGGGAGTCGTATCGAAATCCACGAGAACGATCTGCTGCCATGTTCCGAGCGTCAGATTACCATCGGTGAAGGGGATGGTCAGCGATGGCCCGATCCAGGCGGCACGCACATGGGAGTGACCGTTGCCGTCCTGCCACCGCAGATGATGCTTGTACTCCCGGCTCTCCGGTGCAGCCCGTTCCAGGGCATCACGGAAATCATCCACCACGCCCGGTTCCCATTCCATCGTCGTGACCGACGCAGTCGATCCCGGAACAAACACTGTCACGGTGCCATTCTTCAATCCACAATCGGCAAGGCTCCGTTGGATGGACGGTGTCAAATCAATAGTATCGCCGGATCCACGGGTTTTGAAATCGATTGTGCGCGTTACAACACTCATTTTTCAATACAAAGATCAATTGGCTGGAGACGCTACCGGAAGGGCCGGTGCAACGACATCGCTTCGGGGAAACATCGAACCAAACACGCCTGAAAGATCCATGATCGAATTGTTTTCCTGACCTGTCGGGACACCCCAGACCTTGAGATCCTGAGCCAGATGTCGAGCAAACTCAAGCCGGACCAGAACATCGCCGCCGCCAATGGCACGCGCCAGCGCTTCCTGCGCTTCGGCATGGGCCAACCCGATCTGACGAACCCCCTCAGCTTCCTTCAGCTTCGCATACAGATTGGCTTCCGATTCCAACCGGATTTTTTCCGCTTTTCCCTCGGCGTCCTGAATCAACGCCATCTTTTCACCCCGCGCTTCCTCCTGCCGCTTCTTCGCCCACTCCACCGCAGCCAAATGCTGCTCCGCAGCAATCCGCTTCTGCTCGATGGCCTGCTGATAATCCTCCGTGAATTCAAATCGCCGGAATAACACCTCCGTTACCTCAAGACCCTGTTCCATCGTCCCCGGCTGATCCTTCACGCCCTTGTTCACTATCTCCCGGATCTCATCCGCAACTATTTGCCGCGTCGTGCCATCATAAATCAGCTCCGCCGAATACTCGCCCAACTTGTTGTTCACCAAGGAGCGGACGGTTGGTCGAATGACACTATCGACGTAATCCCGGCCATATCGGCGATGTAACTGCGGCAGCTTATCAAACACCAATCGGTAGCGAACCGTAACATCGATCCACGCAATCTGCCCGTCCTTCGTTTTGAAAGCCACATCATCGCGGGCATTCTCAGCATCACGAAACATATGATACCGGAGTTCTTTGACCGGGTACTTTTCAACAACCGTCAGGTGAGGAATACTGAAATACAATCCAGGAGCCAGTGGGTTCGATTTGATCCCCCGCTGGAACCATTCCCCCTCACCGAATCCCTTTTCCAATCCAATCATCGTGGTCCGGACTCCACCTTCCTGAGGTCCCACCTCTGCACAGCCCGTTGCCAGAATCATCAGCACAATCAA
>JAFGMN010000347.1 GCA_016927515.1 candidate division CSSED10-310 bacterium
CATGGTCGGCTGGAACGGGATTAGCCGGTTCATACGGCGGATTGTTCGCGCCGGCCATGGTAGTGAAACTCCACGTCGGTCCAACTGTTTCGGCTCCCCAGACATCGCGGGCAAGAATATACCAATAATACGTGGTATTCTGTTCCATTTGTCCGGGATCATAGGCTGGTGATGTAAGGGCTTCCCCAACGCGCGGCGGGGGATTGTCCGTTCCAAAGAACAGGTCATAAGTCAACGTATCCCCTGGGTTCGGATCGTTACACTGCCAGGAGAGATTGGCGTTGATATCGATGTCGACGCCGGTGTCGGGGGGTATTGGATTGACGGGTTCATACGGTGGGTCATTGGGAACCGTGGTGAAACTCCAAATCTGTCCTTCCGTTGTGGCATCCCAGTTGTCGCGGGCAACGATCTTCCAGTAATACAGTGTTCCCGGAGTCAAATCCGCCATTGCATACGATTCCATCGTTAAACTCGAAGCCATCAACGGCGGTACTGCTGCGGTTCCAAAATACAGATCGTAATACACCATGTCGCCGGCGTTCGGATCGCCACCGGTCCACTCCAACGTTACCGTGCGGGAAACACCCGTAGCGCCGTTGGTCGGGAAAGGATTCCCGGGTTCATACGGCGGCTCGTTGTCACCATACCCACCCAGATCGGCAGCAGTAAACAACGCATACAGTCGGGCATCCGGGACCATGGACAGCAATTCCCAGGACATCGGATCGCGAACCGGAAAATGTGGCATGTCTTCAGAACGTACCCATTTGTTTTCCCTGTCAATCGCATTGCTTACCAATACGTGATCGACAACCAGTCGTCGGGCTTGAAGAACATCCATGACTGGACGAAGCTGATGGATCAACGCAACCGTTTCCACCGCAACGAGCGTTTGGTCCTGAACACGCGCCTGCGACACCATCAAGGTTTCCGGCATCGGCACGGCAGATACCCAGGCAACGGAAACCAGAGCGATTACCACGGCAACCAGTAATGCGCGATTCATATCTCCCCCTCGCAAAAAAAAGAATTAAACCACGGAATCTCCAACGATTCCCCAAATAACCTCTCCCCTATAAAACACATCTTTTATTCATTGTCAAGGTTCCATAACCATCCGCGGTCCATACGGAACCGCTTGAGATTGTGCCGGATATGATTCTGCGATGGATCTGCATCCAACGAGGACTCCCACGCTTCTATCGCCGCCAGATCTTCACCTGATAAAGCATATATTAATGCTAGATTGTTCAGGATTGTTACGTTTTCAGGATGTTGGGCACGCAGTTCCAAAAAAATGTCCCGCGCTTCCCCTACCCTCCCCCGCTCACTCAAGATCACTCCGTAATTGATCCGAGCCTCGAGATGGTTCGGATGAATCCGCAGCAAACGTATAATGTCCGACTCCGCTTGACCGAATTCCCTCATCTGCAGGTAAACAAGTGACCGATTCAACAACGCCTCCGTATTGTCGGGATAATCCGTCAATACCTCGGTCAGAAGCTGCAACGCTCCTACCAAACGGCCACACCGGCGTTTCGATGCAGCTAAGCCGATCCGGGTTGAAACGGATGCCGGAGAAATATCGAGGGCGCGCTGGAATTCGACCATTGCCTGGTCACACCGGTTTTCTTGAAGCAAGGCATAGCCAAGCGCTTCCCGCTGACGGCCCAGCGCGTGATTATAATCATCGACTGCCCTGAATGCCTCCACCGCTTCATGAAACCGGTTCTGCCGGATCAACGCGTTGCCCAGATTGTGCCAAGCCGGATAAAAACCACGGTCGATCGCGATCGCAGCCCGCGCCGTCCGCTCCGCCTCGCTATAATGTTGCTGAGTTAAGTATATCCCTGACAAATTGCTCAAAATCAGCGGATTACTGGGAGCAATCGCCTCCGATTCACCCAGCCGAGAAAACCCCTCGAGCGGATTGCCCATCTGAAATGACCACTCTCCCTGAATCATCCTACGCTTGGCTTTCAACGCTCTGCCATGGAAATCCAAGAAATGATCCGATTCATCCCACCCCCTCTCCCTGAATCCCTCCCACGACGGATCAATCATCAGCTCAACTCCCCGGCAAACCGCTAGCCGATAGACCAAACCCGATATCTTCATCGCCGCCTCCGGCAATCCCGGAATGTCCATGGAAACCGTGGTCATCACCGGCGTTTCCCATCGCTCCGTCACCGCCCGATACAACGATGTGCCCTTGTAATCCACGTCCATCAAGATGTCCTTGCGATACGCCATCACATGATCCAGATAGAAAAAAACAAAAGGTGAACTCCATCCCTGAGTAACCAGAACAGCACCCGCATCCACGGAATTGTAGATGTTAATGCCCCAATCATACGCTGTCCACGATCGAGACCGGTCATTGAACCAATACCCACGGACCAACGGAATCACCCATGCCATCAGCATCAGAACACGCGATACCACGCGACCCCGCAGCGGATCCCACCGATCCGCGCACCGCACGACCTTTTCTGTACCCGCTGCAAAACAGATAAATATCGGCAAATAACTCTGAATGTAATACACTTCGATATCGATGATCCGATACGTCAGAAAAAAAACCGCGACACTGGCGAAATATAGACCACTGACCCAGGCCAGGATGCGATAAGACCGAATCAGCACGAGAATGCCGAATCCAGCAAGAATCAATGGCAAAACCGATGCTTGCAACGTAAGTTTATCCCAATATAACAATATGTTAGAATATAAATCATCAAGTGATGCATTAAACATCATGTTCCGAAATTGCCGTCCAGATATATGGAACCAAAAACCGTCCATCGTGTGGCATATTATCCAACGGATCGCACAGTCGGCTTTGGAACGGATAGGAAAATAAATGAGCTGGGATCCGCCCAGGATCCCGGCACCGATACCCAGCATGACCGCTCTGAACCGGTGAGTACGCAATGGATACCGCGATGTTGCGGGAAAAACCAGCAAGGCCGGAACGGCAAAGACTGCCAGAAGATGATGTGTGACGGCAAACCCGCAAACAAATGCAAAGAGCAGCCAGTCTCGCAGTGTCAATCGACGATGCAATCGGCCACCAATATACAACAACAAGGTCAGACACGATACATGCAGTGCGTACACCTCCTGGATGTTCGATTGCGACCAGATCGTGAATGAAAACGCCATGAAAAGCGATGTTGCCGCCGACGGTACCAAGGAAAAATACACGTGAAGAAAAAAATAGAAAAACAGAACAGCACAGGATGTTGCCAGAGCCGATCCAATAGCCGTTCGAAATGCAATCGATCCAAACGGAACTGAAAGCTGCATGAAGCGCATCAACTGGCAATACGCGGGATATCCCGTCGGATGAGGTATCCCTAGAACATACGCAGAGGCCGTCATCTCTCCACAATCCGCTGTGTAGACTTCCGGGCACGAAGTTGTCATGTATACAAAAAAACTCGTCGCAACGATGAAAACAGCGGTCAGGGCACGGACTCGGTCGGATTGATCACGCTTTTCCCTAATCATCGCCGATTTCCCCGCTCCGCAATCGTTCCCTCAACTCCATCGGCAATTCCGATTCCCGAAATCGCGCTCGCATCGCCCGCTCCACCCCATCCCGATCCCGGGACCGGCCCGGCATGTTCGACAGGCACTCCATCAAATGATAATACGACCAAGGATCGTCGGATACCATCCTGTTGACAATCTCCAGATGGGGATAGGCATCAGTGAATCGCCGGGATTCAAGCAGAATTAATCCGGACAACGCGTGTGCTGTGATCGACCATGGCATATGCAGTAGAACCGAGTCGAACACCTGGAGCGCTTCCTGCCTGCGTCCGCTATGGAACAAAACCTCACCATAAGCAGCAAGAGACGGCAAGTGATCCGGCTCGAGAGCCAGCGCGCGTTCCAGTGTTTCCTTTGCCCCGGTCCAATCCGTCGATGCAATGCGAATCATACCATCCAGGTATCGCCATTGAACGGTTTCAGCCCGGGCCACCTCAGCGG
>JAFGMN010000348.1 GCA_016927515.1 candidate division CSSED10-310 bacterium
CCAACGAACACACCAACGAACACGCCAACGCAGACACCGACGCAGACACCGACGATGGGTGAACTCGGTGTAATTTCTGCTGGATCTGTGCAGGGATGTGGTGACGATCTTCTGGTTGTGGAAGTAACGATGGCAACGGCGGACACGGAAGTGGATGCATTCACGATGCATCTGATGTTCGATCCGACGATGTTGGCTTACCAGGAGTGCATGGAAGGCGATCTGGTGCCTGCTGGTGGATGGATTCTGTTTGACTGTAACGAAGCGAGTCCGGGGATTGTCGTAATCGGAGGTTTTTCTATCGAGGCGGCTATTCCGCCTCAATCAGAGGGTATCCTCGTTCATCTCGCATTTGCCGTGACCTGCCAGACCTGTACAAATGGGGATACGTGTTCACTCCAGCCAGATCAGTTTGCCGATGATATTGCCGGTTTCCAGGCCGTTGAGGGATCATTTACCTACTTCTGCGATGAACCGACCGCAACGCCGTCACCCACATCAACTGCAATTCCGACCGTATCACCGACTCCAACGGCTTCGCCAACCGATATCGCGACATCAACACCCACTCTGACGCCAACATTGACACCGACTGTGACACCGACTGTGACACCGACTTTCACACCCACTCTGACGCCAACATTGACACCGACTGTGACACCGACAGGAACGCCAACCGATATACCGACTTCCACACCGACCCCGACATGGACGCCAACAGCCGTTCCACCCACCTTCACGCCCACAGCGACACCGAGCATCCGAGATCTCGGCGCTTATATTGAAATGCCAGCGCACCGTTTCATCGCGGGAGATCCTTGCGATGTCCGTGTAACGGTATCCAATCCCGATGGCATCACCTATCCTGATCGGCCGTTGTTTGTCATCCTGGACGTCTACGGTATCTTGTTTTTCTGGCCGGAATGGACCGATTTCAGTTATGAGGTCGTGACGGTCGAGCCGCGGATGGAGCGGGTTTATTCGGTCATTCCGGCATTTACATGGCCGGCGGATGTGGGCAGTGCGTCTGGATTAGCATTTTACGGAGCGATAACGGATCCGGAAATAACGGAGATTGTTGGTCAATGGTCGATCTGGGAATTTGAGTGGGAATAATCAAACGGCCGGGTATTTTTCAGTGAATGAATGATCGTATTCGGCAGAACGGGTACGCAATCAAAGTCAATATCGAGCGCGTCGCAGACGGCGTTGAGGACGGCAGGTCCTGCCGCGAGCATGGCGGGTTCTCCCAGGCCTTTCGCGCCGAACGGACCGATGGGATCGGCGGTTGGCAGGAAAATGACGTCCATGCGAGGCATATCCTTGATCCGAGGCACGCGATATGTTGAGAAATCTCTGTTGCTGGGATACCCGTTGATCACGGGATAGTCTTCGGTCAAGGTCATTCCAATGGCCATCATTATCCCGCCGGTTACCTGACCCTGGGCCGCTGTGGGGTGAATCACGGTGCCGGAATCGTGTACGGATACGACATGAAGAACGCGAACGATCCCGGTTTTCAGATTCACGCGAACACGGGCGGCAGCGGCAGCGGTGGCATAGGCCCGGTAAACGTCTCCCTGCCCAGATTGTGGATGCAAGTGCTCTGATTCCATGAGGAATCGGGAACGCACACTGACAGGTGAATGAGGAGCTGGGTTTTCGATCAGGGCTCGAGTGAGTTTGCGACAGGCGGATACGACAGCATGACCGGTAACCATCGTCTGTCGGGACGCCACGGTGGATCCGCTATCCGGTGTCCGTTCGGTGTCGCCGGTTATAACATCGATGCATTCCAGAGGCAAAGCGAGGGTTTCAGCAGCGAGTTGGGCGAATATCGTCGCCGCACCCTGGCCGTAATCAATGGCAGACGTTCGTATTTCTACACGGCCGTCAGGCAGGCGGATTGCTTCAACCTGTCCTTTGTCTGGAATACCGTTTCCATAGCCGATTCCATAGAAAGCAGCGGCGATGCCGACACCATCGGCATGGGACCGGGTCATCTGGGTTCCCCGGGCGGAACCGGGCCAGGGGAGTGCGTCGGCGGCGGCTTGGATCAGCTCGGGGATAGGGGTGATGAAACGGAGAATCTGCCCGGTAGCGGTGGTGTCTCCGGGAACAAACCCGTTACGGATCCGGAAAAGCACCGGATCAATTCGACGTGTGCGCGCGATGATATCCATGTGTCGTTCGGCGGCAAAAAGAGCTTGCACGGCACCGAATCCACGGAACGCACCGGAGAACGCGTTGTTAGTAAACACAGAACGTCCTTGCACCTCCAGCTCGGGGACACGATAGGGTCCCGTTGCATGAACAGCACTTTTTCGGAGAATGTTTGGTGCCCATGACGCATACGCGCCGGTATCGGCTGCCAGAGTGACTGTCTGCTGTATCAGGTTATGATCCGGCGCGATCCGGGATGTATAGTGAAAAACCATGGGATGCCGTTTGGTTGTTGTCAGAAACGACTCCTGCCGGGTGAAGACGATACGCACCGGCCGGCCGGTCAACCAGGTGCCCAATGCGGCAAACGGCTGGGCGGACAGATCCTCGTGTTTACCGAACGCGCCACCGGTCATCGAAGCAATGACCCGGATCCGATGCAACTCCCGAGGTGGAATTCCAAGGATACGCATCAGCTCAAGCCGATCGAAAAACACATTTTGGCTTGGCGCAGCGATGACCATGCATGTACCTTCCATCCACGCCGCGGCGACTTCCGGTTCCATCACCGCATGTTCAACAAACCCTGTCTGGAAACGCGAAGAATATACCGCATCTTCCCGTGTATTTACCGGTATTTCCGTTGCTTTACGAAGCGTGATCTCGGCAACGATATTTCCGTCCGGATGAACGGGTTGAGAGTGTGGGCGCAATGCATCATCTAGAGTAAACGTGCCCGGATATTTCGTGGCATGGACACCGATACGGTTCACGGCTTCCTTTGCGGCGGCGCTGGACTCGGCCAGCACCAATGCCAGAGCGTCACCAATGAACCGGATTCGGTCTTCGACGAACACGGGTCGATCCGGACGCCAACGACCCAGACGATTGATGCCGGGAATATCATCGGCGGTCAGAATCCGGACGACCCCTGGCATGGCTCGTGCGCTTTCGAGTTCCAGTCCGAGAAGACACCCAGAAGGGATCGGGGTCCAGCAAACGGCTCCGTACAACGGGTTGTTTAGGGGGATGTCCTGGGTGAAACGGGCTCGGCCGGTGACTTTATCCTTCCCATCGATTCGAAATGGTGATGTCCCGATGATCGACACGGAGTTGGGGGGGGGATTGTGGGTGGAACCGGAATGGACGCAGGGAGCTGCAGGGTTGGAAGGGGGCTGTGTGAGTGACATCATGTGCCTGGAGGCCAGTAAAACAGCATCCTCAATGGATTTATACCCGGTGCAGCGGCAGATGTTGTTCTGCAAAGCGTTGCGGATCTGGCTACGGGACGGTTGTGGCGTGTGCAGCAGAAGAGCCCAGGCGGACATGATCATCCCCGGAGAGCAGAACCCGCATTGAACGGCTCCCACTTCAAGAAAGGCCGTCTGAAGAGGATGGAGTTCACCGTTTTGAGACGCCAATCCTTCGATGGTGAGAATGGTGCGTCCTTCCGCCTCGACAGCTGGGAATCGGCACGATTTGACGGAGCGGCCGTCGATAATCACAGTGCAGGCTCCGCACTGTCCCGTATCGCATCCCTTTTTCGCTCCCGTCAATCCCAAACGATTGCGCAGAACTTCCAGTAAGGACATCGATCGGCATGCAGTCACCCGGTGGTGAACCCCGTTGACTGAAAACGATACTGTTACCCGGTCTTCGGGATCGATCTCCCGGTTGTCGCTATCATCGATCGGGTATCCTGTCACGGATGAACGGCCTCATCGTCTGATCGATTCATCCGGAGGAAATGTTCTAAAGGGGACATTTCAGGCTGCGTTTTCATGAAGATACGATGGCTTTGCATATACTGGGTTACTGTATCGACAGGATCATTCATGCTGTGAATCATGTATTGTGGAAAAAAGCCAAACCAGATGATCAAGGCGGTGACAGGAATCATGACGCGTCCGGGAGCGATATCCTCGTTTGCGGCAAACTGCTCGACCGCGGGTGACATCGGACCGGTAAAAACGCGTTGAAACATCCACAGCATACCAGCCGCCAAGATCAGGAACGTAGCGATTGCAACAGCGGCCCACGCGGGTTGGCTCA
>JAFGMN010000349.1 GCA_016927515.1 candidate division CSSED10-310 bacterium
ATATCGATGACATCCAGGGCGTATTCGTCGAAGTCGCGATCCGTTCCCATGAACACGTCGGGATTGCGGTACTCCATGCGGCTGAATTGGATGGTATGGGTATACACATGGAACTCCCGCGCACCAGATTGTTTCATGATGTGGGCGGCATTGAACGGATCGATTCCGACTCCCGGCATGATGATGATACGACGACCCGCGGCTTGCACGAGGTCCGCGATCAGATCAATACCCTCCCGTGCGGATGGCCGTTGCCCGGAGGTCAGAATGCGGTGGATTCCGAGGGCGATCAGATCGTTCAGCGCTGCGAACGGATCGCGGGTCATGTCGAAAGCGCGATGGAAGGTAGTACTCATGGTGCCGGCCAGCCCGATGAGTTCCGCACAGCGGTCGATGTCCACCGTTCCGTCGGAACGGAGAATGCCGAACACGATGCCATCGACGTGATGGTCGCGGCAGAACTGGATCTCCGATTTCATTATTTCGAATTCGAGCGTGGAGTAGAGGAAATCGCCGCCCCGCGGGCGGATCATGACATGCAGGTCAATTTCGAGATGGGCACGCGCCGCCTGGATCGAACCGGGACCGGGCGTGGTGCCTCCGGCATAGAGGTTATCACAGAGTTCGACGCGGCGAGCACCGGCTTGACACGCGCCGATTGCGCAGGGTACGGATGTGACGCAGGCTTCGATCAGAATGGGACTGACTGCTTTCATGCTGAACCTTCATTAAAAAAAGGCCGTTTTTTTTTCACATGCCGGGTTCGATTTACACGCGGAAACCATGACACCGTCAGATCGGATCGGAGCAGGTATCTATTCCCAGAACGGTAAAGAAAATCGCCTGCGCATCGGCGGCCGTGATACTACCACTCCCGTTACAATCCGCTGCACAGGCCTGCTCATAGGTCGGAATGAGGGTTCCCAGAACGATATTGAATGCGTCCTGGGCATCTGCAGCCGTCAATGAGCCGCTGCCGTTTGTGTCACCGCTATTGATGCACGCCGGTGTCACGGTGGGCGTCGGTGTTGGCGGCAGAATATTGAACCAGACCGTATCGGTACTTTGTATGCTTGCGTACACGTCGAGACGATGATCGCCATTGAAATCACCCACGCACGAGCCATAACTCGTACCCGTTTCACCAAAAGATGACCCTGCCGTCAACGTGCCGGTTCCATCATTCATCACCACTTTCTGACCACTTCGTGTTGCCTGTTGAACATCCAGATCCCCATCTCCATCCAGATCCATCAGGTGCACGTATTCCGTAACGGTAACGCCGAGACTCTGACTGCTTTCACTGAAAGTTCCAGTACCGTCATTCCACCAGATCCGATCCCCGCTGTGGCCGCCGAAGAATGCATCCAGATCGCCGTCACCATCCATATCGCCCAGATCCACAGCCGTGGTCACATGGTTTCCCAGTCGTTGGCCACTGTCGCTGAAGAGACCGAAACCGTCGTTTAACCAGACATAATTGGCTGCGCTCGTCACTTCAACAGCATCCAGGTCGCCATCACCGTCAATATCACCCAGTCTGACATCCCAACTGGCGGTATCCCCAGATGATTGCCCACTGTTCGAGAGCACACCCGAGCCATTGTTGAACCATATAGTGAACGGTTCATAATAATTGACTAAAAACACATCGAGATCCCCGTCGCCATCCAGATCCCCAAAGTCAACACCGCGTGATTCCGAACTACCCAGAATCTGCCCCGAATTGGAAAAAACACCATTCCCGTTATTCAGATAGACCCGATCGCTCATACCCAGCCGGCCGATATACAGATCCAGATCGCCGTCGCCATCCAGGTCACCCATCCCGGCGACGTAAGAATTTGTTTCCGGAAAGGCTTGACCGCTGTCAGCAAAGTTGCCGGAACCATCATTCAGATACAGTTTATCTGAGGCATTGATGACCGTGACATACACATCCAGATCACCGTCTCCATCGACATCTCCGGTAACCGTTTTGTACGATATGCCGCTACTCAACGACTGCCCGCTATCCTCAAATGATCCGCCCCCAGGATACGTTGCTGCACTGAATTGCCAGATATACGGATCAACTGCATTCCCACCACTTGATTCCACATTCGACGTAACGCTGACACAGACGATTTCACCGGGAAACAGCGTATCGGTCAGATCCAATGTCAGGCTGTTGGTGGTAAAGGAGTAACTTCCCGGAAGTCTCCCGTGATACGATCCATGCGCCGGTACCGTGTTCATCGTTACTGTCGAATCGTCCAGATCAGCGTCAAACACCACCGTGACATCCGTTTCCACCGCATTGGCAACTGAATTTTCAGACGGGATCACATCGGCCACCGAAAATGCCGAAACTCCTGGAATCCCTATCCAAAGTAATCCTGCAAACAAGCATACAACTCCACCAAATGCATTCATCTTAAATCCTCCATGATTGGTGATCTTATGTCGCGCGATTAGAAATCTCAAGCAGTTTTCCACCTGCTGTCATGATTGCTGGTTCCATTAAAACTGCAGCCCTCTTGTTCTGGTTCACAGAACCGACAGACCCGCTCTGCACAGGCCGTGTGTCTGGCAATAAGATAAGGAAACGCACAGCCAAGCCGATTACCAGGGTTTCAGTCAATGCGATGCAGGTCATGTATGAGGACGATTATCCGAGAAATATCAGGAAATGGGAGAACAAAACGGAAAAACACCGTCATTTGGCGTTTTTCTGCTCGCAAGATCGGATCATACCGGATCTACGCAACTCCCGATGCCAAGCACCGCAAAAAAGATGCTCTGCGCATCACCGGCTGTAACGGATTGGTTTCCGTCGCAATCAGCGGCACATCCCTCCACCGCTGTCGGTGAATACAGACCCAGCGTGATGAAGAACGCGAGCTGGGCATCATTGGCAGTCAGGGAGCCGTTCGCATCGACATCGCCGCTGTTGATGCATTCCGTGAGTCCATTCCAGCCGGCCAGCCGCGCCATCATCCACCAGAACGCCCATCCCTTCAGGTTGCAGATCAGCGAAGTCGAATGGGCGCAACTGCAGAATGTGCAGAGGTCATGTCCCGGATGGGCATCACACCACTGATCACACCAGTTGCCGTTATTGTAATCGCCAGCGTCGTTGCAGCCCAGCGGCAGAAAATTCACGCCGTCGGGATTCCACGATTCGATATCGGCGAAATCAAACAGCACCATATCATGGTCAATGGCAAACTGACGGATCAGATTGTTGTTCTGGTTCAGAGTTCCGGTTTCACCCGTCCCATCCGTATGGCCTGTCATCAGGATGAAGCGCATTCCGGGAAACTCGCTCTCAAACTGGGCCATCGTATCCAGATATGACTGGACCCATGCCGTACTCTGCCACGATAATTCCCCGCAAAAACTCCACATCGAAAAATCATAATCGCCGGTCGCCGCGATCGACCGTGTCGTGGCTCGTCCGGACTCCGAGTCCCAGTACAATCCCGGCGTGACATACGTTGTACCGACCGTGCCATCCCAAATGCGAATCGACGGCGGCGTCGTCTGCGTTGGCAACCCCATCGACGACGCTTCACGGACAGCCATGGCATACGTACCGTCCAACGACTCCAGCGTCAGGGCACCGCTGATGACCTGGGATCCATGCGATGTGTGCGCATAGTGCAGCGTCAACTGCTTTGCCGCTTCGATCCATGTCGCTGGAATTTGCGAAATATCGGTGCACGTATGATCGATGACAATTCCCTGGGCAGCCGCCGGAGACAGTCCCGAAATCATGCCGACCATAATCCATAGGCACACGGTGAACAGATGTTTCATGATGATTCTCTCCTTCCGATTACACATTCTAAATGATACTTTTATTTGTTCGCATTGACAATTTCCCGGCGGTTCCTGACCCGAGAATATGAAACGGATCCAGGAACGTGAATAATGGAAACCGTCGACACAGAATCGCGGAGCTGCCGTTTGGACGATCATCGATCGATAGGGATGAACCCCGCCATGGGATTCTCTCCCTCCGACACAGAGGTCTGCGCTCCATGCGATCTGAAACCCCTCATACCGACGGCATGCACCCCTTCGGCTTACACAACAACAGAATGTAACTGACGCCACACATCAACGCGATCCATCCCCCCAATGAACCCGCAGGTACCGGTGTGCC
>JAFGMN010000350.1 GCA_016927515.1 candidate division CSSED10-310 bacterium
CCCTGCCGGATCAGCCCGGAGCGGAAGGTTTATCGTTCTTCCGGTCCATGGAGGAAGACGAAGAGACCGAAGAAGGTGTACTGACGCCCTTCATCGAATTCGGGGATTTCGAAGACGACGACGCGGCCGGTGACAACGAGGAATAAACGAGGAATAACCTGTTACGCGGTCATTCCTCCCATCCAAACGTGATCATATCCATATCGCCGAACAGCGCGGTCATCTCCGGGTTTGTCATGCCGGCGTACCAGTACAGTCCGTCAACGGAGCCGATGATGGTTGGCCATGTGAACGGCGGCAGTACGACGAATGTCTGTTCTTCAGCGACCTGGAGATCGAAGACGGTATAATACGAGAAGGCATTGAAATCGGGAGCCATGAACAGCTCTCCGAACACGTCCAGGATTACGAACAGGGGAATGTCCGTCCCTTCAACCAGCAATCCGGGATTATACACGATCGCATTGCACCAGCATGTTTCGCCGGGATGCAACATGGTCGTCGACATCCGGAGATCGGTGCCGAACCGGCCGCCGCCGCCGATGGACGCCGTATACCGGTCACCGGGCATCAAGGAAACCGTGCGGGTCGTTTCCGCAATCGCCGTCCAATCACCGGTTCCCGGATCCGTCTCCAGCACCACATGCAGGTTCACAACCTGTTCGGACGTAATTTTCCGCTCAGCAGTGACGACAACAGTCCAGATATCGTACCGCGGCAGCACGAACGTCCGGTCACCCGTGGTGGACATCGTCTGCAACTCAAACGCTTCAAACGGCTGATCCGCTTCATACAGCGCTCGATTAGCGGCATCGACGATGAACACGTCCACCGATCCGTCGGCAAAATGACGGGTATACCCATTCTGCTTATCGAACGGATACGTGGCCGTCCGGATTTCCTCTTCCACCGTGTAGTGCACATTCAACCGGAATGGGCTGGTTTCTGTCGCTGTGACGGCCGTCCACGGAATCACCGGCAGCGTCGCGGTGGCATACTGAGCGGTCCATGTATAAATCGCGCCGTCTTCCGTCAATGGCGATACTTCGTATGTCGCAGACCCATCGGGTATTTTCCCCAGTTCAGTCTGGATTTTCAGGTTGGCCGGGAGACCGTCGCCATACAATACCGCTGCCGTACCATCAGCGCCGCCGTACCCGTAACACCCTGCGTAGCCGGCATCCTTCGCTGTTAACCGGACACCGTCCACCGGATCGCCATTGGCGTCGAGAACCGTCGCCAGAATCGTGCAGAATCCTTCGGAATACGTATCGATGACGTCGTAGATGAACCCGTCGCCATCCACGGCGAACACACCGGAGAACACTTTTCCCCAGCCATTTTCATACACGAGCGGATTATCGATGTACCCATCACCGTTGACCGGCTCCCAGTGAATCCATCGCAGGTGCCAGAATTCGTTCCAGACGTGATCCTCGCTGATCGCCTCCACATTCTGGCAGGGGATGAGACACGCCCGGGACGCCGCGGATGTGTAATCCTGCCATTCCCCGCACCGGCCCATATGCAGCGTGTAGATCCGCACCGGTTGATGGGGTCGTTCCGACCCGCTGGAAAACGCCAGAGTGTCGCGCGCCCACTGGCTCAACGTGCCGATCGCGCCGGTCGTCGTGTTTCCCCACAGTGCCTCGACGGTGCTCATGGTATCCCGAAGGATCGGGTACATGTCGCGTGTGGCCGGAATTTCCTCGGTATGCGTGAACAGCCAGTCCCGCCAGAACACACCGGTGGGTGGCGCTGCCGGGACATCCCCGACCGCGGCGGGGTTGATATAGTGCGCAAATTCGTCTTCAATTTTCGGATGCACGATCTTCCAATAATAAATTTCCATCGGAAGCTCATATTCGACCAGGGAGCCGTTATCTTCGATCAGGTAAAATGTCGTCGTGTAATACTCATCGTCGGTGTCGGGGTCACCGGTATCCTGTACCCGGACATAAGGGAGATACTGGTCGTGCTCGTAGATGTAAAAGGCATTTTCTTCGAGCAGATCCGGAATGAAATCGGGGTCCTCCAGGTTCGCGGTGCCGATGTTGGCCACGCAGAACGCGATCTCGTCCCGGAAGCGCGGTTGTGACGGGTTCAGGATGATCTCTGCATAGATATCCTGGTAACTCGCCTGCATGCGTTTGAAATTGTCCTGCAGATCGGCGCGGAGCCAGGACGGCGCGACCGTGATCGCGTTTTCAGCCCTATCCGTGAGACGATCTGCCGGGAGCACTTCCGTGAAAGTTCCCGCGAACGAGACCGGCGCGGGCGTCAAGGCACAGCCCAGAGCCAAACCGCCTGCAATGAGCATCATCAATGCTTTCATGCTTTTCATCCCCTGTTCTCCTCTGATTGGAATGGGTTTTGCGACACAATTACCGCATCGTTCTCCCTGTCATCCATGGTGACTATACATAAAAGTCAGGACCAATTGCGAGACTCATCGCCTTCTTTCCGCTCCCACCCCACCCCTCGCCATTCCCCCCTCGCCATTCCCCCCTCCCCCTTGCTCTCCCTCCACCCGTTCAGTACAGTCTCCGCATGACGAACGGATCGTTGAATCGGATGATTGGATTGACGGCGGTTGGTTTCCCCCTTGCTGCCGCGGTGATTGACATTCTGTGCCGACAGACCGATCTGGTATCGGCATGGGCTGCCGCTCCCGCCAATCTGCCGGGAACCGGGTTGGCGCTGCTGATCACGCCAGGTCTCGCCTGGAGTCTCCACCGGATCATGCGTGCATTCCCGTTCTTTCATGACATCGGAAAAATCAACCGATCCCTGGTTCGGACCCTGAAACCGTCGCTATGGCAGATTGTCGGGATATCGGTTGCGGCGGGATGGGGAGAAGAGATCTTTTTCCGCGGAGCCGTTCAGCCGGTGCTGGGAATTGTCACCACGTCGGTGATCTTTGCCGGCTTGCACACCGGATTTCGTTTCCGTGTTCCCGCGTTACGGAAGTATTTTGCCCTGGTTTTCATTCTCAGTCTCGGACTTGGAATGACGGCCCAGGCGGCGGGACTGGTAACAGCGATGGTTGCCCACGCTGGATGGGATCTGGTGATGCTATCGATTGTCTATCGCGAAGTCGCGGCGTTACCGGACGGGGCGGATGCGCCGGGCGGCAATGGCGGTGAAGACGAATGCGGCGGCGATCAGCAGAGCGCTGTTATCGAGCACGGCGGTGATACCGTAGCCGAATGACAGCAACTCATGATATCCTCTCATTGCCCAGCCGGTCGGCAGAGTCATACCGAGCCGTTGCATGAAGGGTCCGACGATTTCGATGGGCCACCAGCAGCCGCCCAAGGCGGCCATTCCGAGGGTCAGCGGGACGCCGGCGGCAACCACATGGTTCCGGTCATCCATCCACATGCCCATGGTCAGGCCCATCGCGGCGGCACAGAGTATGAATGCGCCGGACAGCAGGATGATTCCCGGAAGAGCGGAACCGATATGCACGCCAAACAGGATGCGGCCGGTCAGAAACAATAATGCGACCTGGACAGTTGCTGGAACGATGCGTCCCAGCAGTTTGCCGGCCAGGATCCGGCCCGGAGTCAACGGTGACGCCATCAAGCGTCTGAATGCACCGTTTTTCCGTTCACTGGTGAGGTGCACAGCGCTGTTGACCAGCAAGGTCATCACCACGAACATCACGATATTTCCGGGGAGTTGTTGGTCCATTCCGGACGGTGGAGTTTCGCGTCGTGTGGCGGTTTCCACTTCTGTTCGGACCAGCAGGGGTTCATTGATCGCGCCGGTCCACTGCGCGACAAAG
>JAFGMN010000351.1 GCA_016927515.1 candidate division CSSED10-310 bacterium
CGTGATCTCCGGCTGGGTTGAACGCTACCGCACCGACATGTACGGCGATGACATGACCTACGACGCCAACGCGCTGCATGCGTGGTAACATTGACTCCTTGCGTTTCAGTTCACGATAACCACTGCATGAACGGATGGAGGATAATTGGTATGTAGAAAAGATGGCAAAGCGATCGACCCATCGGCCTGGGAAATTCCAGACTAAACATGATATACCTTTTTCATGCGCCTTGGACCGGCCTCGCACGTCCCCTAATCAGGTACGTCTACGCAACAAGCCGGTCGATGGCACGCGATAATGGACCGGAAATCGGTATGAAACCAGTCACACCGGACACGGAAAGGAGATGGCCGATACGGTGAAACGGTGTCGAAAGAACGATGATGTGCCGGCAAATGCCTGGATTCTTGTGGATGCCTACAATGTTATTCATGCAGACCGGATGCTGAAATCCACGTTGGACCGATGTGCGGAACAAGCCAGAGATGCTCTTCGTGTATTGTGCCGTCACTATACGAGCCGGTATCTCGGTCACCACGTCCGGCTGGTTTTCGATGGGGATTCAACCGTTGGTCCCATCCCCGAAATCTCCCGGCACCAACGGCTGGGTGAACGGGAAGGAATCCGCGATGCATTTACCGTCACCGGAGAAACCGCCGACCGGCGGATTGTCAGCGAAGCCGCGCAACTTCTCGCGTCGGGTGCCGTTCGTGTTGTGACCCGGGATCAGGAAGTGATTGATCAGTGCCGGATCCATGCTGTTTCTATCATCGCACCGGAACATTTTCTGGCCGCCTGCCGACCCCGCGGACAGCGGAAACCGCCCAGGAACGCGAATAAAGAGCCGGGTTCCGGCGATTCGACAGGTTTCGGATCAGGTCGACCCGAACTTGATCCACGCGATATCCGGGCGATCAATAACGAAATGGAGTCGATTTTTATTGACCCACCGGATATGCCGGATCCCATTTAATAATTTCTATGGCTGCTGCTTCTGTGAATACGTGATTGCCACAGCGGAACGGCCGTTTTCCGGAGAGATCGTCACGACGATTTCCCGGGCGGATTCGGCATGGTTTGCCGTGATCACGCCGCCATCGCCCTGATCGCCGGAATACCGCGTCGTCGATACCTGGAATCCACCACTCTTCAATGCTTCATCAAAAAATGCCGCCAGATCATCAAACGCCTGGCCGGATGTCAACGCCAATGCGCCGCTCATTCCATCGGTGCTGGTCATTACCTGATGGGATATGGGCGTTTCATTTTCCGGCACCGGTACCCAATCCGGAATCTCCCCGGCCTGCGCGCCACTCCCAACCGTATAGCTTCCTTCATCGGATGTGATCGTAAAGGAATCTCCGGATTCATCCTGGTTCGAATCGAAGGTGACCGTTTCACCGTCTTTCCCGATCAAGCTGAATTTGCCTTCCTTGATATCCTTGAAACTGGCTGTGATTTCCTTCCCCGTTTCCCGTTCCCGCACCGTGATTGTACCGGCAGCTTCATCGTGCCGGACCTCCTCCAGTTCCGGGTGCATCTTGACCACCAGACGGGCTGCCGCCAGTTCAGGATTTTTCTCGAAATCGCCGGCGACATCCTTGGCTTTGTTAAATACATATGCACCTCCAATGACCATCACCAGCACAATGATAAGAATCAGGGCTCCGCATCCGATCCCCACCCATGCCAGCGCAGGCAATCCCTTTTTCTGCTGCTGCGTTTCCATAGCGACCTCCTCTTTCCATCTCGATCCGTCCCGTGTCCATTTCCCGGTCCGGCACCTTGCCGGCACACGTCCACCGGGAGCCATCCAACTGAATCAACCAACATCCATATGATAGTCGATTATTCAGTTGAAGGATACGTGTACCCGCTGGGATGCCTCCCGTGCCCCGTCACGAGGTGCAGGATAGAGGATGAAAACGCCGGTGTTCCAGCGATTATTTCGCGTTCAACACATGAACGGCAGCTCCCAGTGCGGCTTCCACCGATTCCAGAAGTCCCTCGCTGAGCGTCGGATGCGGATGGATCGTACCGGCCAGATCGTCCAGAAACGCTCCCATTTCGATTGCCAGCGCTGCTTCCGAAATCATTTCCCCGGCATCACGCCCGACAATGACAACCCCCAGGATGAGGTGGCTATCCGCATCCGCGATGGTTTTGGCAAAGCCATCCACGGCACTCAACGTCATCGCCCGGCCGGACGCCCGGAATGGAAATGTCCCGGTGACGATCCGGTGCCCGGCAGCCTTGGCCTCGGTCTCCGTCATTCCCGCCCAGGCCAGTTCCGGATCCGTATAGACCACGGCTGGGATTACAACATTATCAAACGCCGAAGGATTGCCGGCAATGACCTCGGCCGCCACCTTGGCTTCACGGTACGCTTTGTGCGCCAATAAAGGACCCCCAACGACATCCCCCAGGGCATAAATACCCGGCACATTCGTTTCCATCCGATGGTTGACCCGAATGAATCCCCGATCATCGGTGCGAACACCCGCAGCATCCAATCCCATATCCCCGCTGAGCGGTGTTCGGCCGACCGAAACCAGTATTCGGTCCGCTTCCAGCGTAGATTCTTTTCCGTTTTTTCCGGCAATGATAACCCGGGCTATTTTGTCTCTTTCCATCCGCAAGGCACGGTGACCCATGTGCAATGTCACGCCCAGATGCCGCATCCGCTGCGTGATGATGTTGCGCACTTCCGGATCGTGAAACGGTACCAGTTCATCAGCAATTTCAACGAGGTCGACATGTGATCCGAGACGCCGGTACACCGATCCCAATTCCAGCCCGATGTACCCGCCACCGATGATAACCAGGCGCTCGGGAACGGATGTCGGAGACAGCGCTTCCCGCGATCCGATTACCCATCGGCCATCGAAAGGAAACTCCGGAAGCTCAACCTGACGCGATCCGGTGGCAATGACCGCCTGCTCGAATTCAACGAGAACCGGCCCTTCCTCAGTCAATACCTCGAGTCGGCGGTCGGTAACGAATTTCGCCCGGCCATGCAGAATGTCACCACCGTTTTTTGTGACCAGGAACGCCACACCGCCCGTGAGTTGTTTCACAATCCGGTCCTTCCAACCGACGAGTTTTTTGATATCGAGGTTGAGACCGGTGAATGTCAGCCCCATTTCATTCGCATGACTGGCTTCTTCGAGCAAATCCGTAGCATGGATGAGCGCTTTCGATGGAATGCATCCCTCGTTCAGACAGATACCGCCGAGAGTCTTTGCATCCTCGATGAGCAGCACATCCTTACCCAGTTGGGCGAGACGGATGGCGGCCAGATATCCGCCGGGTCCGGCACCAATCACTGCTACCTGGCAGCCGCGGGATGCGGTTCCGACAACCATCAGACCAACCTCAACATGAGCATTTCGGGGCTTTCGATAAGGGAAATAACCTCATGTAGAAATGCGGCGGCCGTCATGCCGTCGATCATGCGGTGATCGAATGAAATGGATAGATTCATCATTTTTCGAATGACAATCTGCCCGTTTCGAACAACCGGCCGGTCTTTCATTGCATGCATTCCGAGAATCGCCAACTGCGGTAAAGGAATCACGGGAGTTGCAAACAGACCGCCGAGCGGTCCGACATTTGTGATCGTGAATCCGGCACCCTGTAGTTCATCGAGGGTAATTTTCCGCTCACGTGCGCGTTCGGCTTTATCGGCGATTTCCTGAGCAATCCGGATCATATCCTTCCGGTCCGCATCGCGGATCACAGGGACGACCAGACCCTCCGGTGTGTCAGCGGCAAACCCGACATGATAGTAGTGCTTGATAATCATTTCCTGGTTGTCTTCATCAAAACTTGCGTTGAGAACCGGATACTTTTTGAGCGCTGCCACCGCGGACTTCACGAAAAACGGCATGATCGTAAACTTGACGTTTTGCATATCGGCCACTTGCTGCTTCACTTTCCGGTACATGGCGTCGAGATCGGTGACGTCCGCTTCGTCTACATGGGTGACATGGGCCAGTGTTGCCTTGCTGGCGCGCATGTTGCGAGCGATGAGCTGACGCAAACGGCTGATTCGGATCCGTTCCACCGGTCCGAAATCCGTGGATTGCCGTTCGGCCGTTTCCGGCAGCCGTTCACCGGCTTCATGGGTCACCAGAGGCATCGATTCGATGACCGGGACCGGTTCTGCGGCGGCAGACAAGGCTTCAGCCGTATCCTGCAACAGGCGTGAAGCGGTTTTCCGGACATCCTCATCGGTTATTCTGCCCCCTTTTCCCGATGCAGCGACCGCGGCCAGATCGACACCCAGCTTTCTCGCCAATGCCCGGGTATGGGGTGTTGCCAACGGCCGCCGGGCAGGCGGTTCCGCCGATGCATCGGGTGCCGCCTGAACCGGCGGCGAGTGAGGGACCGATGCCGGTGCCGATGAAGGTTGACTGGTCATCCGTGTGGCCGGTGCCGGAGACGATTCAGGGGAAACCGATGCGGGCCGTGCCGGTTTCGAAACGGTGTCGTCGTCGGCGTCGAAAACGATCATAGCATCCCCTACATGTACCACATCGCCGGGTGCGAAATTCAGCTTGGACACCGTGCCGGCGACCGGGGATGGTAATTCCACCACCGCTTTGTCGGTTTCCACATCGCAAAACGGTTCGTCCGCCTTCACGGTGTCACCCGGTTTGACCCGCCATTTCACGAGAACTGCTTCATGGATGCCTTCACCGACATCCGGGAGTCTGAATTCCACAGCCATTACGCAATCTCCTTGGATTATCCGGTTCCATCATTTTCTTAAAATGCCAGCGTTCGCTGTACCGCGGCGACGATGCGGCCCCGGTGTGGCAGATAATGATCCTCCATCATAGCAAAAGGGAAGACCGTATCGAAACCCGTGACGCGTTGAACCGGCGCCAGCAAGTGAAGCAGCGCGCGCTCGGCGATCAGTGCCGAGAGTTCCGCGCCGAAACCATTGCGTCCGGGTGCTTCGTGAACGATCACGACTCGACCGGTTTTTTCCGCTGATGCCAAAATCGTCTCGATATCGAGAGGCATGACGGTCCGGACATCGATGACTTCGGCGGAAACGGATTCCCGGGCCAGGAACTCGGCCGCTTCCATTACCGGTCGCATCATCGCACCATACCCGATCAGCGTCACATCCGTTCCCGTGCGTCGCACCACCGCTTGGCGTAACGGCACTTCATAGTCCGTCGCAGGTACATCTTCTCGGAATGATCGATAAATCCGTTTTGGCTCCATAAAAATAACCGGATCGTCTGACCGAATCGCCGCGGTCAGCAGACCCTTTGCATCATACGGCGTCGAAGGGATAACAACAGTCAAACCCGGTGTATTGGCCAGCATCGCTTCGTAGCTTTCGGAATGATGCTCCGGCGCATGAATCCCTCCACCATACGGCATGCGGATAACCAGCGGCATCGGGATACGACCACGGCTTCGATGGCGAAAACGAGCCACATGGGCCAAAATCTGGTTCATCGCCGGATAGATGAAACCCATGAACTGGATTTCCGCCACGGGTCGATACCCGACTGCGGCCAGCCCGACACTGATCCCGATGATCCCGCTTTCCGCCAACGGTGTGTCCATGACACGTTCATCACCGAACGCCTCGATCAAGCCGTCCGTGGCACGAAACACACCGCCGTCACGCCCGACATCCTCCCCGAGAATCAGCACATGGGCATCCCGTTCCATTTCTTGCCTCAGCGCCTGGGTAATTCCCTGTATCAATGTGAGTTTCTGTGTTTTTTCGCTCATGATCCACTCTCCTGTGCACGTGAACCCAGTTCGGACCGGAGCATGGCCTGCTGTTCTTCGAGATACCAGGGCTTTTTCGCATACATGGTTTCGAAAATACTCATGGGATCGGGAGGCGGCATCGATTCGAGGTCTTTGACGGCCGCTTCGATTTCCGCGGTCAGACTCTCACCCATGGCTTCGTCATCAGCGTGACTCAGGATTTTTTCTTTGATCAGGAATTTCCTCATCCTGTCAATGGGATCCCGTGCCGCCCAATGGGCGACGAGATCGGGTGATCGATAGCGGGTATGATCGTCGGCTGTGGTGTGATCACCCATGCGGAATGTTTCGGCCTCGATCAGGTAGGGCCCGTGATTATTCCGGATATGGTCAGTTGCGATTCGGGATGCTTCATAGACGGCGAGGACATCGTTTCCGTCGACCTGCATGGCCGGGACGGCATAGGCGTGACCGCGCTGAGCGATGGTTTTGGCGGCGGTCTGCTTCTGGAACGGCACCGAGATGGCCCAGCCATTGTTCTGAATATAGAAGAGCGTCCGGGCGCGGAAGACGCCAGCGAAATTGAGGGCTTCGTGAAAATCGCCTTCCGAAGTCGCTCCGTCACCCGCAAATCCAACCGCGATCCCGGGAAGGCCGCGTTTCCGGAGCCCGATTCCGATGCCGGTTGCATGCAGCAACTGGCTTCCGACAGGAACCGACGGCGGCAGGCAGCGAATGCCGCGATCGGCCAGATTGCCGCGCTCGTCGCCTTTCCAGTAAGCGTAGATCGTATGCATGGGTACACCCCGTGCCATGAGAATACCGTGTTCCCGGAAAGATTGAATCAGCCAGTCATCGTCTTCACTTAAATGGACCGCCAGACCTGCCTGAGCAGCTTCCTGGCCGCGCAGCGAACCATACGTTCCGATGCGGCCTTGACGCTGCATTTTCAAGGCTTTTTCATCGAAGGTCCGCATGCGACGCATCGATCGGTATAACGCCATCAACTGGTCCTGATCGATGTCCGGCATCGCCTTCCGGTCGACTTTTCCATTCATATCCAGAATATCGAGACGCCGGGTCTCCCCCTGGAATATCGTGGAGTATCCCATATTCACCTGCCTTTCACTGGATCGGAAGCGGACGAACCATCAATAGATCGGCCAGAAACTCTGATCATACCAGACTTTTTCCTGCAATTCCCGATCGATTCCAGCCAGCAGTTCCAAATGCGTTTTTTCCCAATCCGATAGCCATTGAAACATCCGCCGTTCCTCCGGATCGCTGGCGACATCTGCCTGTCCCTGGTAATACTCCACCGCCTGCTGTTCAAAACCCATCGCTGCGGAAATCGCTGCCGCTTCATAGCCGGCCCCGGAAATCTCACCGCGGATCCGGCTGGTCATGACATCGGTGACCACCTCATCCGGTTTATCCGGCAGATCCATCGATGCAAAGCCATCACCGCGCGATGTGCTTTTCAGTTGCTCCGTTAAAATCCGGATATGCTCGTCCTCCTCAAGCGCCATCGAGGCAAAAATATCACGCACCGCGGGGCTCTCCGTGTTCCGCGAAACGGATGTGTAAAAAGCTCGGCCTTTATGCTCCAGAAAAATCGCTTTTTTTAAAATGCTCTCAACTGAATTCGTCTGCATAATCTCCCTCCTATCTGTCGAATCGTTACTGGGGCAATCGATCGCTTGGATGTTTTCACATCGCAAACGTTACGAATGAATACTACCGCCGGGGAAATGTGATGGTTCCCCCCAGATATCCCGTCGCGCCGGCAATGGGAATCAACATGATCGTCAGAATCAGATACGCATGGAGCCAGCCGCTGGGCTGCTCGATCTTTCCCGGAGCCGCCCAGTGAATGAGTATTGCGATGAGCGCAACGGCAAACAACAGAATGCTCAGGCATTGTTTTGCACGGAACGTGCGAGTCCATCGATGGCCATAATTGTAATGGAAACTCAAATACCCGGTGGCGATGGTTGCCGGCATAGCAATGGTCGCGATGATTAGATTCGTAAACCCGGCAGTGATCAGGAAATGCGATTCGAAAATCCAGCCTAATACACTCAACGCCGCAGCGGTCATCGACAGCGCAATCGGAAAATGCACGGATACCGGATGCGGGTGAAGATTCAAAACGAAACCTAGAAATCCACGCGGCATAACCGGTAAGCCCTTGTGAGCCAGGGTCTCCGGACCCCCTGGAAGTGATGATGTGGCCGACGTTTTCGACACGGCCGGATCGCTATCCACCAGAGCAATAACGGGGAATTTTTCCAGTACTTCGCTGCCATGCGGCGCGGCATCCAGCGACCGGGTCAGATCTTCACCGGCCGCGTGGCGTTTCATGTGGACACCTGTTTTCCACAAAGGGCTGGCGGATACGTCGTACACTTTTCCATCGTGTGCAATAAGAACCTCACTGCTGCCGGGCATCATTCGTTTTTTCAGATCGTCGAGTCGTATTTTATTCATTTCATGTCCTTTCAGAATGCTGGAAAATATTGTAAGGAAAACGGAAGCATTCGGCAAACGGCGTATGCCCGTCGGGCATTCGACCGGCGCTTGATACTGGGTTTGTAACTGATGAAAAACCCGATCATTCAGGAGTTCGATGAAGCGTACGGTGAGACATGCATTGATTATCGGAGGTACCATGGCCTGGATGGTGGGTGCCGTCGGTGTCTTTGTCCCACTTGTGCCCACGACACCCTTTCTTTTGCTTGCTGCTGCCTGTTATGCACGCAGTTCGGAGCGTTTCTATCGGGCACTGTTGACCCATCGCTTCAGTGGTCCGATTATCCGGAGTTATCGGGACGGGCGCCGGTTCCCACCGAAGCACCTGGCATTGACGCTGTTTCTGTTGTGGTTGAGCATCGGTTACGCTGTCATTGCCGTTGCCACCACTCTCTGGCTCCGCATCACCCTTCTCATCATCGCTGTCGGCGTCACGATCCACGTTATGACAATGAGACGGAGATCGCATTGACCCCCCGCCTCCCCTATACTGATCTCTGATGATGATTCCAATAGACATCTTCATCATCTTCTTTTGTGGTAATACGCGTGCGAACGTGGCATGATACATTGGAAACAAGGAGAAACCATCGTTATCATGGGGACATTTTACACCGAGATCGCTCCGTTTTACCACGACCTGTTTCCCGTACAGCGAACGTTTATCGATTGGAGCACCCGCCATTTGCCGCCCGGTGCTTCGATTCTCGATGCGGGATGCGGCAACGGCATGACCGCCGGCGCTCTTCGGGAGGCAGGATTCGATGTCATGGGAGTGGATACCGATGCCGCCATGATCGATCACGGCCGACAGCAGTGGCCATCCATCCCATTCAAAATCCTTGATCTGCGGTTCCTGGATAGGCTCAGCAAGACGTTCCACGGCATCTGCTGTCTTGGAAACGTGATTTCATACCTGCCCGACCCGGATAAAGGCCGGTTTCTCCGGATCGCGTCCTCCCTGCTGAAACCGAACGGATTGATCGTCATGCAATGTGTCAACTGGGATGCCCTGATCCGTGTGGCCCGGTATGCATTTCCTGAAAAGCGGCTTCCCAAACGGCAGGTGTTGTTTCAGCGGGAGTATTCGCTGATTCGCCCGGATCGGGTTGTGTTTACTGTCCGGGTTTCAATCGGCGATCACGTGGTCGAAGAAAGGGATCATCTGTTTCCCGTTCTCATATCTGCAGTTGAATCGATGGCTCAAACCGCGGGATTGATACGCGTTCTGCACGCTGCTGATTTTTCAGGAAAACCCTATGATCCATTGGCCATGACCGGTAATGTGTTTGTGTTCCGGAAGGCCGATAAGGAGCTGTGACCGATGTTGAAACGGGAAAATGCCTGTCTTGTCATCATTGATGTTCAGGGGAAATTAGCCACACTCATGCACGACGCCGAAACGGTATTCCGGAATCTGGAGCGCATCGTTATGGGCTGCCGAGTTTTGGACATCCCGGTCATCTGGATGGAGCAGAACCCGGTCGGTTTAGGTCCGACGATTCCTGAGATCGCACGGCATTTGTCTGGGCAGACACCGCTCTGTAAGACCTGTTTCAGTTGTTGTGGATCGGAAGCGTTTCTGGACAGTATCCGGCAGTCAGGACGGCAGGACATTCTGATCGCAGGCATTGAAGCACATATCTGCGTATACCAGACTGCCCTGGACTTGCTGGGTGATGGATACGGCGTCCACGTCATCACTGACGCCGTTTCGTCCCGGACGGTATCCAACCGGGATTTGGCGATGACCCGGATGGCCGCCGCCGGTGCGGAATTGACCAGCGTTGAGATGTGTCTTTTCGAGATGCTTCGAATCGGCGAGGGTTCAGACTTTCGCTCAATTTTGAAAATCATCAAATAAACAGGTTGATCGATGCTCCACTCTCCGAAGACACGAACCATCGCGTCCTTTCGATACCTGCTCTTCCGGATTGTGCTTCTGATCGTCTCCGTCGGATGCGCCCTTCTGGGTGCAGAACAACTGTATCGATTCTATATCTTCGGATGGTCTTCCTGGTCATTTACCCGGATGGACAGCCAACGAAACCTGGGTGTTTCAGGGCTGGTCATACCATCTTCGAATCCGGATTTGATCTATGAGCTGAAGCCGGATCTGCATACGTTCTTCAAAGGTGTTGCCTTTGATACCACATCCGACGGCCTGTGGGATCAACCATACTCCCGGGAAAAACCGGCCAATACCTACCGCATTGCCGTTGTCGGTGATTCATTCACGATGGCATCGGGCGTACCCATCGAAGCTGCTTACCATTCGGTGATCGAAAAACGCTTGAACCTGGAGTTTTCTCAGCGGCGATACGAGCTGATCAATTTTGGTGTCGGCGGATATTGCCTTCGGCAATATGTTGCCATGGTTACTCAAAAGGCGCATGTGTATCATCCAGATGCCGTGCTTGTTGGTTTCTGCAGCAAAAACGATCATTTCGTTATGCCGGACAGTATTTTTCAGACGCCCTATCAGGTCAAGCGGATCCGGCATGGTTTTTTTCACCTGTATACCCTCGATGCTGTTCTTCGGATGAGTGAGAAATGGCATATTCACGGTCCCCGTCTAAAACGGTTTTTTCCCGTGGCAGACCCCAATAAAAACGTCTTATCCGATGCGCAGCACGACCATGTGAACAGCATGTTTGCGAAACTCGCCGAATACCGTGACCGGTTTGGGATTCCCGTGATCATCGTCTACATGGATCTGCTTCATTATGAGCAATTCGCCGCTGAAATACACAATCTGGCCCATCAACACGGACTCCTGTTCATCGATGCGAGTGCCGCATTTCCACATAACCGCGAATACCGCTATTGGATCAACCGGCGCGATGATCATCCCAACGCGACAGCACACCGGATGTTTGCCGATGCCATCTTGTCGGGAAACGCGTTTCAACCGGCATTGAATGGGATGATGTAACGGGTGGTACGACCCCGGCCGATGCGAATGATGAATCCATGTCGTACAAGCTCAGCCAGGCGGCGCTTGGCGGTTGCCAGCGAAAGGGTTGTACGGCGGGCAATCAAGGATGCCGTGGCATACCCCAGACGCCGGATGATCGCCAAGATACGATGCGATTCCGTGGCGAGCCCGGGTCCGGGATCGTTGCTGTAAATCCGGTATCGGGTGGCCCGACCGTGACCATGCCGGACAAAAACACCGCTCCAGATCAGCCGGTTCAGTGTCAGGCAGGCGGTTGTGCGACCAATACCCGCAATGGCACCAAGTTCCGCTGAAGAAATGGAGCCGTGACGCTCCACCCATTCCATGGCTTTCCTCACCGCTGGGCTATCCGGAACCGGCATATTCTCACAGGTCATTTCTCGAAATTCAGGTGGCGGAATCCCCAACCGCCGGCTTTTCGACACCGATGCCATCCAATGGTGCCGGGCGGCGTTCATATCGCCGGATACGGCCAGAATCCGGGCCAGCTCCGAATGGAGTTCCACCATATCCCGGGTCAATCCGCCGGCCCGCATCGCTTCATCGAGCGCGTCACCATACGCGGTCACCGCGTCAGCGATCCGTTTATTCCTGCCGTGGATTCGGGCTTTGTATCCAAGGATTCGGCTAACCTCGCTGCGATTCATCCGTTGCTGGTGCAGCCGTTCGGATTCCTCCAGATACACCAGTGCTTCATCGTCATATCCCGATTCCATGAATATCTTACCCTGCATGCCAAGGGCCATGGCCGTCAGATGCGCATCGCTCTGTTCCCGGCAATACACGACCAGTTCCCTGCCGACTGCCTGTGCCTGATTCAGATCGCCCTTCATCAGCAGCAGATCAGCCAATGCGAACAGCAGAACCGACCGGAACGACAAATGAGGCAGTTCAGGCGCTGTAAGCCCCTCTGTCAGATACCGTTCGGCTGTTTCGGTATCATCGCGGAAAAGGTGGAACCGGCCGAGACTGCTATATAAAAACTGAGTTAACTGAGGGCAGGTCTCGAGATGATTCAATGCAAATGAATAGTGCCGTTCGGCGGCATCGGGATCGATCCGGCTGCAGATATGGCCCAGGAAAATGTGGGCCAGCAGGCGGGAGGATTCTTTCCGGGATCGGTGGACCGTCAGACTGAACACCTCCCGGGCGGCATCCAGGTGACCATACCGAATCAGCAGGCTGCCTTTCAATGCAAGAACGTGCAGCATCGAATCATCATCGAGCTGGCTCGGATCGAAAGCGGTGAGAATTCCGATTAGTTCGTCGAATTCGCAGCCGCTGTTCAGAACACCCCAGTGGGTTTTTATCAGCCGGCACGCTTCCTGCTGTCGCCGGGCAACCTGCAAATGACGGATGCAATCGGGAAGACGTCCTTCATGGCGGCAGTATTCCGCTGCCTGGTGATGGCGCGAAATCCCAATTTCCGGTTTTTGATCGAGACCCACGTAGCGCTTCACCGGCTCAGGAACCATCAGGAATCGACCGCCGTCAAGGGATATGATGCATCCCCGGGTCACGAGCATATCCAGCGATTTCGAAATGCCATGAAGATGCTCCGACCGAGCCATCCGAATCAGGATATCGCGATGAAACGCACGATGAAAAACCGATGCAATCCCCAGTAGACCCCAAACATCACGGCATGTCCGGATTGCGTTGGTTCGATTGGAGAGGATGCGTTCCTGAATCATCTGCACAGCGGTGGCGGTCTGGAGATCGTTCCCCCAGATCCGGGTCAGATCGCGAAGAGCCCGATGGTGAAGTCGATATAAATCGCGTTTGCCGGTCAGTCCCATCCGGTCGATCAATGCTGACGTTCGACCGACCCCCGGGGGCCGGTCATCTACCGGTAACGGATCGACGATTCCAACCCGCACTGATAGATACCGGGCCCATCGCTCATCGTGCCAGAAGGGATCCTCCACCCCAATACCTTCACTCCAATCCACGGGCACCGGTGCCAGTTGCTCAATACACCACTCCACGATTTCCCGGATCGCCTCCAACCGGTCATCGACACCGGCATGATCCGCCGAAATCAATACGCGATCGACAATCTCCGCTTCCAGCAGCGGTGATCGCCGCAACGCATCGGGATTCCGGCACATCCGAAGCAGACCCTTCATCTGATTGTGATGAACGGTCCGGCCGGACGATGGAAGCGCTGCATTGCCAAAATCGGTTTTCATCGCCTGAACCCTACTGAATTCCACGCGGTTTCGCAATAAATGGTGAACGATTTGAGCCGATTAACGGGGTACTTTCCCCATTCTATTCCAGAGTATGGATGTACAATCTTCCATGATGAGAAAGGAGGCGTTGATCATGAACCGGTTAATTTTTTCGTTGGTAGTGAGTGGGATGGGACTGGTGTTGATACCGATGATGGTTCAGGCCGGGAGCGGCGGTATTCCGTCGGTGGAGGAAGTGCGAGCGGCGATCGATGCGGCAGGAGCGGCGTGGATTGCATCGGACACCGGGGTACAATATTGGTGGGAGTCGGGTTCGGAGTTCGATTCAGCGTCGGGTTCTGTACCGGGTTCGGTTGCTGGTTTAGGAGGAATTCTGCCGGATTCGCGGGGTGTCCCGGTAATGGATCCGATTCTCATGTGGTCTCGCTTGCGTGACCGGGGTCGACAGCCGTCAGATCATGATTGGCGGAGCGTCGATGGTACGAACTGGATGACACCGGTGAAGAATCAGATGAATTGCGGAGCGTGTGCGGCTTTTGCTTCGCTGGGGTGTCTCGAGGCGGTCATCCGGATTGCGTCTGCGGATCCTGGCATCGACATCGATTTATCGGAACAACATTTGTTTTCGTGTGCCGGTGGTGATTGTCCGACGGGATTGTACATGGGTGATGCGTTTACTTACATTGCGGAGAACGGTGTACCCGATGAGAAGTGCCTGCCCTATACCGCTGTCGATGACAACTGCGCGGACACGTGTACCGACTGGCAGGATCAGGCGGAGACCATCGACCGGTGGGATTTATTATGGCAGTATACAGTCGACATTGAAGCGTTAAAAGCATTTGTGGCGGAACAGCCGGTCGCCTGTTACATGGAAGTATACGGTGATTTCATGAGTTATCAATCGGGTGTGTACGAGCATGTGACGGGTAATCTTCTGGGCGGGCATTTTGTTGTTGTCATTGGCTGGAACGATGCCGATGGGTGCTGGATATGCAAAAATTCATGGGGTATTGGGTGGGGTGAAGAAGGCTATTTCCGGATCAGGTATGGTGAAACCAGTATCGGAACCTGGGCTATGGTCCCCGACTATACATCCACGGTGGTAACACCGACACCCAGACCAACGGCGACACCGACTCCTGTAATGGAGCTGGGAGTGACGCTGACCATGCCCCACACTTCGTTTGCCGCGGGCGACGATTTTTATCTGGATGCGGTGATCTGCAATCCCGGCATGCCGATACACGCTGTGCCGCTGTGTGTCTTGCTCGAGGCGGGCGGGTTGTTCTGGTGTTGGCCTGGCTGGCAACCGCTGGCGTCCGGTTTCGAGTGCAGCTATCAGGATATTCCGCTGGGCAAGACGACCCGCGTGATTATTGCTCCATTCGTCTGGCCCGATGTTCCGTCGGCGGGTGTTGAATTGGTTTTCTGGGGAGCGATGCTGGATCCGCACATGCAGGGGCTCCTCGGAGAATTGGACCGGGTGAGCTGGACATACTGAAACTCAGTCGCCGGTGCGGGTGATCCGATCACGAAGCCCCTGCTGCCGGGCTTCCCAATCCGGGCGGGTATCCTGAAACAGGATGCCCGTCAGGTGTTTTCCGGACAAGACCAAATCAACCGCCCGATGCAGATCGGAAGGATCGTGATCGGGCGGGACCGGTTCCCACCGTGAGCGGAACCGGTCATAGGTAATATTCGTATGATCGAATGTGATGCAGGGTGTGGTGACAATGAGGATCGAAAATCCGCGATGGGCGACGGCGGCCTGAATCAATGGAGCGAGCTGATCCGGGAACCCGGCGTATCCTGTACCCAGAAACGATGCACCGTACCCCAGGCACATGAGAGCGGGATTGATGCGGTCTTCGACAGTGCCGAAGGGCGATGTTCCGGTGGTCTGACCGGCGGGTGTCGTGGGTGACGCCTGCCCTTTCGTCAAACCATAAATTGCGTTGTCAAAAACGATGTATGTGACGTTGACGTTCCGGCGGATGGCATGAGGTATGTGGCCGCCGCCGATACCGAATCCGTCACCGTCGCCACCGACAATTAAGACCGTCAGTTCCGGATTGGCCATTTTGACCCCGCACCCGATCGGCACAGCGCGTCCATGAACCGTATGAAAGCCATACGCATTGACGAAAAACGGGAACCGACCGGCACAGCCGATCCCGCTAACGACCACCAGCCGTGCCGGGTCAATTGACATGGCATTCAGCGCGTGAGTGATCCCGTGGGCAATTCCGTAGTATCCACAGCCCGGGCACCAGGTTGGCAGGGCGGCGGACCGGTATCCCAACAGCCCGGACATATTGACCCGGGACAAATCGTCGGCCACCCGGGCGTTTACCAGCGGAGACGGATCCGTGGAAGACGTGTGATCGATCATGCCAATTCTCCCTCGAGAAACGAAACCAATTGCTCTACCGATAAGGGTTCCGCCGGAACATCGCACCATCGTGCGACCGGTCGGTGAACTGTCCGCTCGACGATTTGGGTGAACTGACCGGTTGCATTAAGTTCCACACTGACCAGGGTGCGGCATCGAGCGGAAAATGCCCGTAACGGTTCTTCCTGCAGTGGATGCATCAATCGAGGAAAATATCCGCCGGCAGCCACCCGGGCGATCCGTGGATCAAGTAGCGCTTCACGAACTGCACCGATGGTGCTCCCCCACGCAACGATACCGATATCAAGAGAATCCGTCGGACCGACTTCTTCAGGCGCTGGCCAGGCGGCGCGTAATGTGTCGAGTTTTCGCAACCTTTTTTCCGTCATGATCCGATGATTCCTGCCGTCATAATTCGGAAACCCTCGTTCCGAGTGTTCCAGACCGGTAATGGCGTGTTGAAGAGCTGGCGTACCGGGAAAAGCCGCAGGCGATACCCCGGTTGCCGTTACAGCAAATCGCTGGAACGGGGATTCTGATGGCGATGCTGTCACGCGTGGAAACACATTGGCCTTAAACTGCGTGAAGATGTTTTCCGGGAGATCTTCGAAGCGGTTGGAGAGGAAGAAATCGAGTAGAACGATGACGGGAGTTTGAAATGCTTCGGCGACTTCGAACGCCCGTCGGGTCAGAGTATAGCATTCGATCACATCGGCAGGAGCGATCACCGGACGCGGCGAATCGCCGCTTCCGCCGTAAATAGCCAGATTCAGATCAGATTGTTCGGTTTTC
>JAFGMN010000352.1 GCA_016927515.1 candidate division CSSED10-310 bacterium
GCACGGCGGAAGAAAACGATTTTTTTGGCATCGTCATTACGCTGAGTGATTTCAACGGTGATGGGTATGATGATATCGCCGCCGGTGCCCCCTATGAAAACCTCGAACATTCTTCGACGCTGTATTCGGCGGGGTCAGTGTCCATTGTTTTCGGATCGTCACTGGGAATCGTTTCGGATGGCAACAGGATACTGGATCATCCCAATGCTGACGGCGACGATCTTTTTTCCAAAAGCCTGGCATCCGGAGACATTGACGGCGATGAGTTTGCGGATCTCGTTGTCGGAGCGCCGGGAGCGGACATAAATGGATTGAGCGATTGCGGCAACTGCGTGGTTTTTTTTGGCGCTTTACAGGGTCCGGGAATAGGCCGGTCGACCATTCATTATCAGGGCGATGGAATCATCTCTGACAGCGCTGAAGCGTTCGATGTTTTCGCGCATTCTCTGACCTGCGGCGATCTCAACGGTGACGGATTTGACGATTTGGCCATCGGCGTGCCGTGGGAGAGCATCGAGAGCCCGGAAGTGATTGATACCGTCGGTGCCGTTCACACGGTGTATGGTTCGATAACCGGATTATCTGCTACCGGTGAACAGTTCTGGACGCAAAACACAACCGGCGTTAACGGCGTCGCAGAATTGGAGGATCAATTCGGGATCAGCTTGACAATCAGCAGAAAATCGAATCCAGCGTCACCCTGCACAGAAACCGGCGTGACGATCACCATGCCCGATCATTCATTCGCTCCCGGTGACCCGTGCAGCTGCACCGCAACCGTCTGCAACGCCGACACACAATCCCTGGATGGTTATCCTCTCTTTGTCATTCTCGATGTTGCCGGAACTTTTTTCTTCGCACCCTCCTTCTCCGCGTATGACAATTACCTCGCCACCTACAACTCATTTCTTCCCGGCCAAACCCAGGTTGAAGTGCTGCCGGAGTTTCGCTGGCCTGAGGGTGCTGGATCCTACAATGGATGCATGTTTTACGCAGCAATAACGAACCCGGGAATGACCACCCTGGCCGGTAAAATGGGGATGTGGTTTTTCAACTGGATCGAGTAAAATACCCGGTGTGCTTGACTACCTGCTTCGTTGAGAGCGGGGTGACGTGAAAATTGGACAACCATTGAAACATGCTGCTTCAGGGCTGATCATCGCATCGTTGCTGCTGGGACTCTTTCATCCCCTGCTCCACAATCATGCCCTGGATTTATGCTGCCATGACGATTGCCTCGTATGCCAGATCATCTACCACACAGCAGGTGATCTCCCTCCCATCATCATTCTGACCCTCTTCTTGATCGGTCTCTTCACCATCCAGGACTCCCGCCCCCTCATCAGCGGAATGGGAACCCCGCGAGTCCTCGTCGCTCGCGCGCCCCCTGACTCAGCGGCTCGGTTTCGTTCCGTATAGCCATCTGTTTCAAAGAAATAAATATCCATCATGCACGTGGAGTGTTTACCGGTATGCTCGTTCATCGAGCCGTATGTCACATTCGCATGATTCGTATAAGGAGAAATCAATGATTCGGAAAATCTTGTACTATGTTGTTGTTCTTTACTTTACTTGCTTCGGCTTGTTTCCCGCGAGCCTGTCAGCAGATACCACCGCGGAAACAACCGCGGAAACAACCGCAGAAACAACCGCAGAAACGGGAATGGACGAAAGCGATCCGGCGATTCCCACGTATGAAGAAACGATCACGATTATCGGGAAAACCGTGCGCTCCGGGATCATTCCATCATCTATCCGTCGTGACGAAACAGCAGAAATCATCCGTACACACAATCTGACTGATCTGGCGGATCTACTCAGTGCGGATCTGATCGAGGTTAACCTGATCAGGAAAAGCGGTCTTGGAAACGAAATTCTTCTTCGTGGATTCGGCCAGTCGGATCTCCGGACGACGGTGGACGGTGGCCTGCTCGAAGGAACCTGCGGCAGCCGAAAGGATCCGGCCCTGTCGTTGATTGGAATGTTGAATATCGACGAAATCACGGTGCAGCAAGGTCCTTTCGATGTGACGGTTCCTGGAGCGTTAGGGGGAACAATCAACGTCGTGTCACGAACTCCTAAACCTGGATTCAATGGGGAATTGCTTGCCCGGTATGCCAACGCGAGCAGTGTGTCCGGCGGTCTCAATCTTCACGGTGGTTCAGACCGGCTGCGATTTCTAGCAGGATATCATTACTCGACGTCTGAACAGTATGAAGACGGCGATGGCCGGCTGATGACTTCCTTTTCTGAGCATACCGGGAGACCGTATGATGATGACAGCCGGGACCGTGATGCATTTACGAAACATGACATGTGGGGTACAATTGAGTTCCATCCCACCCCAAATCAGATATTGCGATTGGAACACAATTACGGGACCATCGATGATATCCTGACTCCCCGGGTAGAAATGGATATCGATAAGGAAACGGCGAACCTGAGTCGCATCAGCTACGATATCATGCATCCATTTTCTTGGTCGGATCGGTTCGGACTGTCGGTTTACCGGAACATTGTGGTTCATCGTCCATTCGATGCATTCCGGAAACTGGACGGTGATCCGCCGTTCAACCGGCACAATGATGTGGAAACAGGGATAACCGGCTGGAAAATCGAATCGGTCGCATCGCGGGGTACGCGAGCCATCACGGTGGGTTTGGATGGATACCGGCACGATTGGGATGGCGACATGTTCCGGGATGACAGTGGAGTCAAGATGGTAGATTTGATTCCGGATGTGAGCACATTGGATTTTGCTGGGTATATCCAGTTGGATACGTATACGGATCAGTGGGAATATGGTGGCGGCATCCGGTTTGACCGGATAAAAACCAAAGCCGGGGCACCGCTGACGCAGAGTTCCAAAGTAACCGACACCAACTCCGTTACGGACAATCTGCTTACCGGATTCGTTTATGCCCGGTGTCAGCTCACCGATAACCTGTCGTTTATGGGCGGCGTCGGTCGAAGTATCCGGTCGCCGACCGGAGTCGAACGGTATCTTCAATCACCCAGCCCGTATTTTCATGGCAATCCCGATCTCGACCCCACGAAGAACACGGAATTCGATGTGGGAATGCGCTATCGGATTCACCGGTTCCAGATGGATGTCAACTTGATGTACAGCGACCTGGACGACTTCATCTACCAGAAGGGGAAGCAGACCGGCGAATCGCACCAGACATGGACGAATATCGAGGCCCGGAAATACGGCGGAAACGTCTCCGCTTCATTGGATATAACGGATTCATTAACAATCCGTGCCGCCGCTTCGTTGTATAAGGGCGAGAAGGACACCTATCCGGACGTATTCAATACCGACAAGGACTTGGCAACCATGGCGCCAGTGAAGACTTCTGTGGATTGCCGGTATTCACGAACGATCACATGGGCGAACCGGGCAATGGATCTATCGGCCTCGGTCGAGTGGACGCGAAGCGACGATGCCCGTGATGTAGATGAGGATGCGGGTGAAAAACCCTTAACCGGCTGGAATACAGTGAGCATCCGGATAGGCACCCGGTTCGAAAACATCGAGTTTCATATGGGAGTGGACAACCTGCTCGATGAGCGATATGCCGTGGCCAACTCGTATGAATGGGATGTTGTGTCGGGCAGTCGGGCTCAGCCTGCGATCATCAACGAACCCGGGCGGTCATTCTTCATCGGTGTCGGCATGACGTTTTAGCGTTTTATGGAGCGTTTTACGGGGTCATCGTACGGGATTGCATTGACCATTACGAATTCGTCATCATGATTTTGAGCGCGGCCCAGTCCATGGATTCAAGCAGACGTCGAGTGTGCGTTTTTTCACCGGCGATCACGAGAATGATGGATTGGGCCGATGTGGAAAGCGCTTCCCGCCGTGGGGTCAATTCCATCCAGACTTCGTTTTCGTAGGACTTAGGAGTAAAATCGCCAGCAAACACAACATACTCACCTTCCATCGACTCATTCAGTCCGTCGTATTCCCGCCGATAGACCGGATATCCGGAAACATCCGCTTCTTTCCGGTACCGGCTCACATTGAAACTCATTGCATTTACCCGGGCAATGAATCGAACTCTGACGTCCCGGGGTTGTATCTCCTTCTGCCGCTCTTCCGCCGTTTTACCCTGTGATGCACCTTCATTGTACTGCTCTGCCAGTTCTTCCATCAGGCGTTGGATGCGCTTTACTTCCTCCCGATCATTCACTTCCCGGGCTTTATTCATCGCCGCGGACAACTCGTCCAACTTGCGCGTCGTCTCGACCATATTGTCTTGCCGCTCCCGCATGGATGCCGCCATCTCACCAATTATTTGCTCTTCCTTCATCCGGGCCTCCTCGATCCGATCCGGATGCTGCCATGTGTGCCGATACTCCACTTGAAAGGGTTCATTCTCAGTTCCCACCGAAACCCACTCCGGCGCGGCAATCTCGGTTTTTTCAACTATCACCCATCCGGCAGACGGCGCAGGAACAGCTCGTTCCAGCGTCTGCCTGACGTTAACCGTGAAGTCCTTTTCCCGTTGAGTGGCAAGCCTCGCATCACCATCACCCAACACAGCGAGCAGCGGCAACAGAGATAACAAAAGGATTACGATACACGTCCTATTCATGGTCTGACTCCTGTTGCATTGAAAGATCGATCCGCAAAAACGCGGAATCAAATCATTTTCCCCGGTTGCAGAAAAACCGGTCCTGTACACTATCCAGGATCCGGTCGGCCATTATTCGTTTTCCACAAACCGGGATCTCCAGCGGATCGCCGGTCGGCGTTATGATAAATCCGCCATTGAGGTCCGAATCGAACCCCGTATCCGATCGGCTGACATCGTTGGCGACAATCATGTCCACCTGTTTGTCGAGACACTTCCGTTTCGCTTCTGTCAGAAGATTTCCGGTTTCCGCCGCGAATCCGATGACGATCTCCGATCCGGTCCGGTGCTGGCCCAATTCCCGGAGGATGTCCCGTGTCCGGACCAGGTTCACCATCGCTGTTTCCCCGGTTTTCTTCCATTTTTCCGGCCAGACGTCAGCAGGTTGCCAGTCCGCTACGGCGGCAGCCATGACGATCAGGTCGTTCCCGGCGCGTTGGTCCATTACCACCGCATCCATCTCCGCAGCGGTCCGGACCGGGATAAAACGCACGCATGCATGGGGTCGAAGCGCTGTCGGGCCGGACACAAGGATCACATCAGCACCTCGCTCCACCAGCGCATCCGCCACGGCGTATCCCATTCTGCCCGAGGATCGGTTGGACAGAAAGCGAACCGGATCAATGGCTTCACATGTCGGACCGGCAGTCACCAGGGCCCGGATTCCGGCAAAATCACCCATCCGGCCGAGGCGTCCGCATGCCAGATCGGCTATCACCGGTGGTTGAGCCATTTTTCCGGGACCGTGATGCCCACAGGCCACCTCGCCGGTATCCGGACCGGCAATGGTCACGCCTCGCGATAGCAGGATGCGGAGATTATCTTGATTGGCTGCGCTGAGGTACATCCGAGGATTCATCGCTGGTGCCGTCACAACCGGCTTGTCGAATGCCACCAATAAAGTGGAAAGAAAATCATCGGCGATTCCATGCGCCATTTTTGCCACGATATTTGCTGTAGCCGGAGTTACGACGAGAATATCCGCCCAGTCAGCCAGTTCCGTATGCCGCAGGGGTCCACGGGTATCCACCGTGTCGAACATACCCGTCACCACCGGCCGGCCCGTTAACGCCTCAAAGGTCAACGGACCGACGAAACGGCAGGCATTCGCCGTCATCACGACCTGAACAGAGAATCCACGGGACTGGAATTCCCGGACACACTCAACTGCCCGGTATGCTGCGATACCACCGGTAACCCCCAGGATCAGCGCATGCCCTGGCGCCGTCACCGCAGAACCTATTCGCTGTCCGGCAGAAATCGCTGAGGACCGTCACCGAGTCCGTTGATATCGTCGATGATATCTTTCGTGAGAAGGGTAGCATCGTCAGCATCGTCAGCATCGTCAGCATCGTCAGCATCGTCAGTGTCGTCAGTGTCGTCAGTGTCGTCTTCGTTGGGGAGGGGTATGACGGGCAGAACCGGTTTCACCCGTTCGATCGCCTTTTCCAGCGCTCGTTCCTCGGCTTCCCGTGCGGCCAGCATTTCTTTGCGCAGCGCATCAATTTCGTCATCAGACAGCTCATACCAGTCCATGCGACCGTTGATAAATTCTTCCAGGGCAAGGGATGTTACCTTCGTCGTCTTGCTGTCGAAGTAAGGTCGAAGCCCTTTCTGTAGCTGCCTGGCCCGCTTGGCCACCACCAACACTGCCCGGTGCCGGCTGTCAATGTTACTCAACCATTTTTCCAGTTTTGTGTCATTCATCGTTTTGTTTCCTTCATGCAAAGCATCGCCTGCTCATGAACCGCACGTCGTTTCGTGCTCAGGTGTTCAGCTATCAGAATCGACCGCAACCGGTCAATAGCAGTTTCAAGATCATCGTTGATCACAACATAATCGTACCGATCATACCAAGGAATCTCCTGAAGTGCATTCGAAAGCCGCCGTTCCAGTGCTGCAAGGGTTTCGGACCGCCGATCTCTCAACCGCTGCTCGAGTATTTCCATAGAAGGAGGCATAACAAACACATAAACCGCATCGGCGAGTTGTTCTTTCGCTTGCATGGCACCCTGGATATCGATATCCATGATCACGTCATATCCGTGAGCCAGCAGCGTGTCGAGATCGTTCCGGGATGTGCCGTAGAGTCTCCCGTGAACTTCGGCCCATTCCAGAAACTCATCAGCAGCCTGCATTTGCAGAAAAGCGGCTTCGTCGATGAAATGATAGTCGTTTTTGTCCCCCTCATCCAGGCGGGGTGTCCGCGTTGTGTACGAGATCGAATGACGGAGATTGTCGAACCGCTGCAACATTTCCCGAATTAGCGTTGATTTACCGCCTCCCGACGGCGCTGAAACGATCATACAGATACCCCGGGGCATCACACATCCTTTACGGCGGTATGGGTTACCCGCTGCGCCAGCGTTTCCTCCTGAATCCCCGACAAAACCACGGTTCCCGTATCCATCAGAATGATCGACCGGGTACGCCGTCCCTGTGTGGCGTCCACCAGCGCGTTACTTTGCCGCGCCTCCTCCCGCAACCGCTTCATCGGAGCCGATTCCGGATTCAAAATCGCAATGATTCGTTCCACCGCCACGAAATTATTGAATCCAACATTGACCATCTGCATCATATTACTCCAAATTCTGCACCTGCTCCCGCAGTTTTTCGATCTCCAACTTCATCGCAATCACCTTCCGGCTCATCTCGCTCACCGCCGACTTCGAACCTATCGTGTTGATTTCCCGGTGCAACTCCTGCAACAGAAACTCCGCTTCCTTTCCAACCGGTCGCTCAGCGGCCAACAACACCGCCATCCGATCACAATGCACTCTCAACCGCGTAATCTCCTCGGTAACATCCGCGCGCATGGCATGCATCATGACTTCCTGATCCAGTCGCGCGGGATCGATCTCCACCCCCGTAGCCAATGAACGCAGCGCGTGGGTCAGGCGGTCACGAATCATCACCGGCTGTTCCATCGCATCCGTCGCAAGCTGCTCCACCAACCCGGCAATCTCCACCAGCCGCGCCTGCATCTCCACCCCGAGACGCATTCCCTCATCACGCCGCATCCGGTCCAAATGATCCACTGCCTGGTATACCGTTTCCTCGATCAGGGAAGTCAGCGCTTCATCCCCGCTCGATGGCGTTACCGTCGTGACCATATCATTAAAACTCAATAATTTTGCCGCCGTCATGCCGGACGGAATCCCTAACATTCCGGCAATATCCTCCGCCATCCGATGGTAGTTCCGGCACAACCCTCGATTGAGAACAACCTCTCCGAACGCCGCCGGTAGCTCATACAGATTCAGATAAACATCGATTTTTCCGCGATGACACCGGCCTGAAACGATTTCCCGAATGATCGTTTCATACCGCTGAAAACCGTGAGGAGTCCTCACTTGGATATTCAGGAACCGGTGATTGACCGACCGGATCAGGACATGAACATCGAAACTCTCCCGCGTGATCCGGCTCTCTCCGATTCCCGTCATACTATGCGCCATGAAAACCTCCCCAAAATATCATCCATGCTCCTTCGTATGGTATGCAACTCCCAGCGCCAGTCAAGCGTGACTTGCACTTCCAGGCGGTTTTTTTCATAATAAAGCGGCGATGAACGCGGACTCTCAACCTGGAGGAAACAAGATCATGAAATGGAAAATCGTATGGATCGTACCCGCTCTGGCCATCGTGTGCCTGTCAATCCTGTCAACCAGACCGGTCAAAGCAGATTACGATACCGCATATCAGCTGTATAAAGCGAAGAAATACTCCGAGGCAATCCCGCTGCTTGAAGAGTGGTGCAACAAGTATCCCAAAGATCCTCGGGGTGGATATACATTGGCACAATGCTATGTCAAAACCAAGCAGACAAACAAAGCGCTCGACCGTCTTGCTGTGGTTCTGGAACATCATCCCGAGCACGCACCGTCACAGTTTCTCACAGGATTCCTGACGCTGGGATCGTCCCCGGACAACGCTCTGCCGCATTTTAAGCGAGCGACGGAAGAAGAAGCGGACAATGCCCAATACCAGTATTATTATGGCAGCGCGCTGATCGCCGCCAAGCAGTACGACGACGCCCTGCCCGTGCTGAAGAAAGCGGTTGAATTGAACCCCAAAAGCGCCAAGGCACAGCTCGATCTCGGGAAAGTGCTCCTACTGACCAATCGACCCTCCGATGCAATCGGTCCACTGCAGATTGCATCGAAAGGAAAGGAAGACAAAGAAACAGCGCTGTATTATCTTGGTGTGGCCAATCTCCAAACCAAGAATTATGCCGATGCTGTCACAGCACTGAAGCAGGCCGGTCAGCTCTCTCCCGACGATGCCAAAGTGTTTTACAACTTGGGTATGGCCCATGAAGGCACACTGCCATCACCGGTGGATTCTGTTGAAACCTGCCAACCGATGATCGATGCCTATCTGCAAGCAGTGAAACTGGAGGCGGGCAATGCCGGATACCAGTTCCGGCTCGGCGCAGCATATGAAACCGCCGCCCGGTCCATTTATGCGAAAACAGCTGGAAATCCCGGCATGAGCACCCAAGCATTGAACCTGCTGGAAAAAGCGAAAGCAGCCTACGCCACAGCGGTGCAGGCTGACGCCGGCAACCCGGCAAACGATCGGATTGCCGGGACTGATCAGATGATCGAGAACATCCGGAATCCCCAGGTTATTGAAGAAGAAGTTCAACAATAATAGGAGTCTGCCAAATCATGAAGTATCGAGAATCTATCCTGCTCGCGGCACTGGTTCTGGTGGTCATATATCCGGCATTTGCCGGTTATTACGACGATGCTCACACGGCGTATTCCGCTCAGAATTATAATGAAGCGGTGAATATCCTGGAAGAAGGTCTCCAGGCTGCCCCCAACGACGAGGAACTGGCACGGTTCCTGGGCCAAGTGTATTTCAAGCTCCGCGAGACGGACAAAGCGGAGAAAGCGTTTCATAAAACTGTTTCATTGAATCCAGACGACGAGATCGCCCAGTATTATCTGGGGATCTGCTATACGCTGCGGAAGGAAAACGATCAGCCGAAGCCGGCCTGGTTCGAAGCGTCCCAGGCATTTGCCAAGGCGGTGGAGTTGAATCCTTCGGATCATCGATATAACTACCAGTATGGTCATGCCTTGTTGATGTTACGAAAATTCCAGCAGGCGAAAGCACCGCTTGAAGTGGCGTATGCAACCGAGGAAGGTCGGGGTGATTACAAAGTGGTCACTGATCTTGGCATCGTTTATCAGGCATTGGACATGAACGACAATGCAATCGAGCTGTTCGAAAAAGCCATCGGATTGAACCCAGAAAAACATGCTCCGTACCAGTATCTGGGTGGTTTGTACATGGCTGCCCGGAATTTCGACAAGGTAAAGGATCTGGGTGAAAAGCTGATCCAGCTCCAGCCCGAGGACGGGAAGGGGTACAGTTACCGGGGGTATGGCCAGTTGATGGCGAAAGAGTATCGCGCCGCCGAGGAAACGTTCACCCGGGCCATTGCTCTGGACGGTTCAGATCCGAATTTGTTTTACCAGCGGGGACTGGCGCGTGAAGGGATGATCGGAACCAATGCATCTTCGTATAAATCGCTGGTCGATGATTATGCCAAAGCCATCAGCACGTCGACCACGGCTGCACCGGCGGAATGGCATTTCCGGCTGGGGCATGCGTATGAGTTGGAGGCAACGTTGTATTGGGATCGTGCGTTCCGTCATCCAGAATCCCGGACCAATTGTTTGCACAATTTGCGGAAGGCGAAGCAGGAGTATGAGGCGGCGGGTGACAATGCCGACGCCAAAAACCAGTTGGGTACAGTCAACGAGCGAATTCGGCAACTGGAGGTTATCCAGTAGAAGGCGGGTCGGAGTGACGGAAGCGTTTTTCCGCAGCGTGTTCGATGAGAGTGTTCGGTGCAAGGAAGCGTTTATCGCTTCGCATTCACATTTGCTGGTTGCTGTCGCGGACTGCTTGGTGCAGGCGTTTCGAGCCGGAAACAAGCTGCTGCTGTTTGGAAACGGCGGAAGCGCAGCCGACGCCCAACATCTGGCAGCGGAATTCGTCAATCGGCTCACGATGAATCGAGCGGCATTGCCGGCGGTGGCATTGACCACCGACACATCAGTTCTGACGAGCATTGCCAACGATTTCGAGTTCGCAACGATCTATTCGCGGCAGATCGCAGCGTTGGGCCGTCCCGGTGATATCGCCTGGGGATTCAGTACCAGCGGTCATTCAGCGAATGTGATCGAGGGGTTTCGAGAAGCGAAACGCGTGGGCATGACAAGCGTGGCTTCACTGGGAAATGCCGGCGGCAGGATTGGGCCGATGGTGGATCATGCATTGATCGTGCCGTCGCGATCTGCCCAGCGGATTCAGGAAGTACATATCACATTGGGACATGCCGTGTGTGAATGGGTCGAAAAAGCGTTGTTTGACTCGCCTGCAGCGGCAGCCCCGGGTGTATCCGGTGCAACCGCGGCATCCCCATGATCATTTGCGGCCGGTTTCCATTTCTGCATACTGTCAATGTCGCCTGGCTGTTGCGTGCCCAGGCTGAAGCGGCTGTCCGAAGAGAACCGCTGGAAATGGTTGTCCGGTTCGATCCCACGTCAGATGCCGTGCCCACTGGTATGGGAAAAATTACGGAGCACCTGGATTTCCTGCGTGCGTTTCATTTCGCTGATACGGTTCGCGTTCGGCGAACAGATGACCCTGAGTTCGGAAACATCCCAATTCCCGGGTTGGGCACAGACTCCGCGGCCATTCTCGATCCGTGGTACAACACCCTGACGGATCACGTCATCTTCCCGGATCCCGACCGATTTTGCTCCGTAATCGATAGCCTGCCCCGGACCGGTGTTGTAACCACCAATGGGTGTTTCGATATTCTGCATCCGGGACACCTCGCTACACTGGCCTACGCTGCCCATCAGGGCGATACCCTCATCGTTCTGATCAATAGCGACCGCTCCGTCAGCCGCTTCAAAGGACCCAATCGTCCAATTCATTCCTACCGTTTCCGCGCCGCACTACTCAGCCGCCTGGCTCCGGTGGATTATGTCGTTGTCTTCGATGACGATACACCGTTGCCAATGCTCGACCGGATCCGTCCCCAATGCCATGTCAAAGGCGGCAGTTTCCTACCGGATCGTATCGCCGCTGAAACTCGATTACTCGGAAAATGGGGCGGGCAAGTCTGTTCGTGTCCCATGGTTGGTACAATGAGCACAACCGCCATTCTGGAACGGTATACTGAACCACCGTTTCCGGTGTGACAGTAGGAGATCGTCATGGAACCTTCTGATTTTTCCCAGATCAAACGGCAACCCATTGCCCGTCGAACCAATCTCGTTCAGGTCTCCGAGTTCGCCCGGATACCACCTGCGGGAAGCGGGTTTCGTGAGTTCCTGGATATTTTCCCCCAGATCAAACATCGTACCAACGCGGCGACCAGCCTGGCAACCGTCATCGAACGAATCCTGGCAGCTCGGCTGAAAGGTCACTCGATCACCTGGGCTCTCGGACCCCATGTGGTTAAATACGGATTGACGCCATTGATCATCGAACTGATGAATCACGGTATTATCAACCATGTTTTGACCAACGGCGCCGGCGCGATCCACGATGTGGAAATCGCGATGATCGGTGAGACGTCCGAGGAGATGGGTGGGCATATATCCACCGGTGAGTTTGGCATGGCGGAAGAAACTGGTTTGTTCATTAACGGATGCGCCAGAACGGCCATGGAAACGAATCAGGGATTCGGCGAGATACTGGGTCGTCGGATTCTGGACGACGCGCTTCCGCATGCCGGTGTCAGCCTGTTCGCCCAGGCAGTGCAGCGGGGAATCCCGATCACGGTGCACGTGGCAATTGGCACCGATATCATCCACATGCATCCCGATATGGACGGCTGCGCCACCGGACAGGCATCGTTCACCGACTTCCGTCGATTCGTCACAACGTTACGGCGATTCAAGAATGGCGGCGTCCATTTGAACATTGGATCCACCGTGGTACTTCCGGAAGTCTTCGTCAAGGCACTCACCGCCGCAAACAATCTAAATGGCGTGCCTGCCGGAGGCTTTACGACGGTCAACATTGATCATCTGTCGGAATATCGACCGCTGATGAACGTCGTTCGGCGAGGTTCCATGGATGGCGGAGAAGGGTATGAGATCATTGGTCGGATGGAGATTCTAGTTCCGCTGCTCGTACGCATTCTTTTGGCCGAACTGAGGAACGAGCCCCGGTAATAGGACCGAATCCCGATAACCGGGAACGCATGCCGTCAATCCGCCCAGAGCCGTTTTAATCGGCCAGGAATGCAATCATCATTTGACCGTTCTGAACTGCCTGACCCCGGTAGTGGTTGTTAAAAAAAATGTAGACTTCCGAGTGCCGGGATATCCATTTCTTCAACGCAGGGACAAGGTCGAGCAATTCTTGCCGGGTATACAGGTAATCGTAGCGCTCATACGCATCTCCCCGGTTCCACCAGGTTCCAGCGTTTCGGCCGTGGAATCGCATGTATCCCACGGCGTGGGTCGAGTGCAAGCGGCAGCCCGGTAAATCGTTCAGCGTCGGCATATCCGTTCCGCATACAACGATGTCCAGGTGTTCCAACCGGCGCAACGCTTCGGGTGTGAACCACGATACATGTCGAAACTCAACCACAGGGATAACGCCGTGTACATGGCGTACGATACCCTCGAGCTTCTCCCATCCCGCTGGACTTTCCCGGAAACTGAAAGGAAACTGAAACAGCACCGTTTTGAGTATACCGGCCCGAATCAAGACATCCACCCGGCTCATGAACACCTCGATCAGCTCCGTATCGGCATCCTCATGGGTAATTCCCCGATATGCCTTCATGCTGATGGACAATGGCTGCAGCGCGAGATCCGCAAACCGCAGCAACTGCGTGCTGACCGGCATCTGATAGAAAGAAAAATTCAGTTCCACTGTGTCGAAAAACAATCGGTAATAAGGAAGGTAATCTTCTTTTCGTAACGTATCCGGATAAAAATGACCTTTCCAGTCCGTGTAGTAGTACCCGGATGTGCCGATGTTCACGCGGGGTTCAGCGGGCCGGATCGTATCCGGAGGCATCCGGCTCATGCAGCACCTGTGCTTCGAAAACGTCGAATTGGGCATCCTTCCAGCCATCTGTCGGCAAACCGGCTTTCATTGCCAGATACATCAACGTGGTCTCCCGATCCCATCCCTGATCCGAAGCGACCTGGGGCAGAAATACTGATCGGTATGGCCCTTTCTCCAGTACGATCCCGTGGGTCCCGATCACGATCTCTTCGGGTGAAGCGATTGAACGGGGTGGTGTCAGAACCGATATTTCGATCGAGATTCTGTCGAGTTCACCGAGGGTTACCGGCGGAAAGCGCGGGTCCCGTGCGCAGGCACTGATGGTGTTGTCCCGAACAGCTTCCACACAGGTTGCAACCGGTTCGATGTATCCGATACATCCCCGGAGCGTGTCTCCGATATTCAGTGTCACGAAAACACCCCGTTTGATCCGGTTAAGACGTCCGGCATCGGGCAGGTCGGGCGTTGTGCCCGAACTGACATATTGGGTCAGGACGTTTCTGGAAAAGGCCAGCAGTCGCCGGGCTTCTTCAGGCGTCAATTCGGGGGAATCCGGCGACGTCTCAGGTTGATCGCGGGTGTCGTCGGTAAATGCCACGGCACCGTAGCCGACAACCTGGCTGCGGTCGCCAGCTGCCACATCCCCGGAATTCGCATATTTGAGGACATGGCCCTGGTCGGCACCCAGTTGTCGGCAAAGAGTCATCACACAGCGTGTGGCCGTTCCGGCACAGAGAATGCAGGCGAGATTCGTGGTTCCTTTGGCAATTTGGGAAACTTCGAACTGACGGAGCAGGTCGGCATTCATTGACGAAATGATCTCAACGGTCCGGGTATCGATGGTTTTTGCGTCGGAGTAGGTTGGATAATGGGTCAGATCGGTGCTGGCAACGAACAGGATTTTTTTCTCTCCGTATGCTTTTCCAAGGTTTTCAACGAGCTGCTCTTCCGCTCCATCGGGTTCGTATCCGAACAGGATCGGAAGAATCTTGAAACCCGGTTTCAGGGTGCGTTGCAGAAATGGCAATTGGATTTCCAGCGAATGCTCTTTCTGGTGCGGCTTGGCATTGATATGGACAGCGGCGGCGTTCCGGCTTAGCTGTCGGGCGAGATCCACATCCACCGGAACGGTACCGAGTGGATTCCGATATTCCGCGACCTCGTCAATGGCCGCACCATGAAATGCTTCCCGATGAGCATTTCCCAGCAGTACGACGACATCTACCTCCATGCCTTGAACCGTTTTGTATGCATGGGCTGCCACAGGAGCCGAATAGAGATAACCGGCATGCGGTGCAACGATGCCAATGACCCGCCCTTTTAGTTTGGGTATATCTGCCCCCGCCAGGTATTGATCGACGGCACTGATCAATTCATGCCGGGTCCCGGGATACCAGCTCCCTGCATACATTGCATCCCGCGTTCCGCTGAACGCATGTAACGCATCATTTCCATAGAAAAAGGCTGCCGCTGTCATAATAAATCCCCATTTTCTGATGTGTTGCCATTTCAGATGATATCCGGTCACCTGGACCTCCTCTGGCGAAACCATTCGGTACCAGTTTATCGATTTTCGGTAGCCCCGTCACCATCGGTAATTGACAGACCTCGTCAATCAATGCAGTATAATAGATGTGCTATGTGCAGGAGGGTATATGAAGAACCAATTGTTTATCATCATGTGCGTTGTTTTTTCGTTCGTGCCGATCTTTTCTCTGTATGCGCAGGGAGACATGCAGCAGCACAACACGATCGTCTTGGTGGACGGTTCGTCGTATATGAAAACCAACTGGGGTGGTTCCAGTAAATTGACCGTTTTCCGGAATGCACTATCGGATACTCTTGCCGAGTTGAACAAATCGCCGGCCTGGGGATTCAATATGGGGATCCGGGTGTATGGTGACAAGAGTGCTCGGAGCATTAAAGATTGTTTGGATGCGCGGCAGGGCTCGAAACTGGACTGGTTTGAGCCGGTCGTGATCCGAAGTGTCGTGGAGGGAATCTCTCCGAAGGGGATGGCATGCCTGGCATTCGGCATGGGAACCACGAGGGAAGATTTTCCGGTGTCGGGCAAGAACACTCAGAATTACCTTGTTTGCATAGTCAGCGCGCGGGATGAGTGTTCGAAGGACGAAAAGGAAACCATCGAGTGGTTGACGAAAGATAAGGGCCTTGCGGCAACATATATCATTGGGCTGGATGTCCCGGCGTCGCAATGTGAGTATCTGAGCGGCATATTCAAAACGGTAGCCGGCAGGTTCATTAACATCACGTCTCCCAGCCAATTGACCGGGACAATGAATCTGGTTCTGAATCAGTATTGCCGCGGTCAAACGGAACCGGCTTCCATCGATGCCGGTGTGGGATCGTCATCGGAGCCTAAAACGGCGCCCGGTCTGACTCCGAAACCGGTAGAAATTAAATAATGGAATGAAGGGATGGTGGTTCCGCGTCGCTGCCCTGGGTGTGGCGTCTCTGATCCTGCTGGCCGGCGAAGGCGTATTGCGTATCGTCGTACCCGAATTGGGTGCGATGGCTCGCCAGTTCCGGATCAATGCCCAAAAAACCGATGCCCGGCAATATTCCGTCGTGAAAGAACCCGATCCGTACCTGCTCTGGCATTTGAAACCGGGTGCCCCCATTTTTCAGGGAGAAACACTGAACAGCCGAGGCTTCCGGTCTCCGGAATTCACCACCGATAAAACACCCGGTACCCGCCGGATCGTTGTGATTGGTGACTCCCGAAGCTTCGGCTTTGGTGTGCCTGATCGCACACATCTGTACGCAGATCGAATGGCCGCTTTCCTGAATCATCTCACCCCTAACACTCCGGTCGAAGTGATCAATCTGTCGGTTATTGGTTATTCATCCTTTCAGGGTCGACGGCTGATGGATACTCTGGTCCGAGACCTCGCACCGGATATCGTCATCGCCTGGTTCGGTTTCAATGATCTCCTGTATTATCATATAATGGATCATGACGCAGCTGCCGCCCGGTTCACACGGGCCGTGCGCGACGGTCTCAACCAGTTGTATCTGTTTCATGGGTTGCAGCGACTCGTGTGGAAGTATGCTGTGCCAGCGGACCGGCCGATCGCCGAGGATCAGCCGATTGTTCGGCGTGTTCCGGCAGAGCATTATCGTGAGAATCTGCTGGACATTGTCCGGAAAAGCCGCCGGATCGGGGCACAGCCTATCCTGATGACCACGCCAGTCAGACCCCGGATTCCATTGGTTTTAAATTCGAAAAAGCGGATTGTCACTGCTGGCGATGGGCACAAGACGGCCCATCTGGTTACGCAATACGAATTCGATTCGTTCTGGTTGATGGATGCCACGGAGTTTCCGGGGACAGAAGAGGCGTTGCGCCGGTTGCTGGACCAGCATCCGGACATCGCCATCCTGCACTATTTTATGGGGCTCTTCAACGAATCCCGAGGCGATGCCGAGGCAGCTGCTGAATCATTTCTCCAGGCCGCGCGTCTCGACGATACGCGTGGCACCGTTGACCAATACAATAAGATTGTCCGAGATGTCGCCCGTGAATCCGATGCTACGCTGGTTGATCTGGTGCCGATTTTCAGCAACTATAATCGGTACGGCCTGTTTGTCGATGATTGCCATCCCGGTTCAAATGGTCATGGTGTGATCGCCTCGCAGGTCATTGGGACAATCACTGGCATTCCATCGCAGGTGGTCGAACACCATGATTAGTATATCGGCTGTCGTCATCACGCGAAACGAAGCGATCAATATTACGGATTGCTTGAAATCGATCGATTTCGTGGATGAACTCATCGTCGTGGATAGCGAGAGCACCGATACCACCGTATCCCTGGCCCGTGCCCTGACACCCCATGTATACATCATTCCCTGGCAGGGATTCGCTGCGTCGAAAAACTTTGGCATCGATCGCGCCCGTAACAATTGGATTCTGTCCATCGATGCAGATGAACGAGTGTCCGATGCGTTGCGAGCAGCCATCATCGCCGCGACCCACCAGGAACCTGCCGTCGCCGGATTCGAGATCTCCCGCCGCACATGGTATCTTCGGCGGTGGATCGTCGGCGGCGGCTGGTATCCCGACCGCGGTATCCGACTGTTCGATCGACGACAGGGCCGAATTGCCAATGTTCCAGTCCA
>JAFGMN010000353.1 GCA_016927515.1 candidate division CSSED10-310 bacterium
CACCATTTTGAAAACGCGGACTGGATCAGGTTGACACCCACAAATGCCGTCAACCACAGCCAATAATCACTGTGAAACGTTGCCAGGATTAGACTGATGAGGATCATACTGCCTGCGATGCCCCGGATCATATCGTTCAGTTTCATCGATTCGTCCTCCTCAGAGCGCGAAAACCATCCATCGTCTTGAATGATCCGAACAGGAAACCCCCGTCCGGCTTGCTCAGACAGACGCATATGTCGTGATCGCGTTACAACGTATTTTTGTACTTCACTTGGTGTTTGATTCGACTATAATCGAAGAATGAGTCGAATGAAGAGACACATCGACGGGTCACATTCTTCATTCCGGGGTCGGGCCGTTCACCGGAGTCGGTTGCCGGAGTGCCGGTTCGTATCGGCTTTCCTGCCCTTCATCGCCATAATTATCATCATTTGATCAACCACCCCCGGGGAAATCATGTCAGGGGACCGGGAGGTGGCTGAAAAGCTTCCCTTGACGGTTTTGGTATATATTGAGTATTTTCGTGGCCGGGTTTCCCGAGACCAGCCAGAGAATTGATTGGAAAGAAAAGGATGGAGATTGAGAATGGAATATAAAGACACGCTGAGATTACCCCAGACAGATTTTCCCATGCGGGGGAATCTACCTGAAAAAGAACCCAGAATCCTCGAGAAATGGTATAGTCAGGATTTATATGGACAAATATGCGAAGCGCGGAAGAGCGCTCCCGTGTATGTGCTGCACGATGGCCCGCCGTATGCAAACGGGCATATTCACATGGGAACGGCACTGAACAAGGTGCTGAAGGATATCGTCGTGAAGTTCAAAACCATGTCGGGGTTTCGAGCGCCGTATCTTCCAGGCTGGGATTGTCACGGTCTGCCCATCGAGCACAATGTGATGAAGGAACTCGGTGAATCGGCCAAAGCCATGTCAAATATCGACATCCGGGCCGAATGCGCCGCATATGCCGAACGATTTGTTGCGGTAATGCGTGAAGAATTCAAGCGATTGGGTGGACTGGGTGAATGGGAAAAGCCCTATCTGACGATGAGTCATAGCTACGAAGCGACGATCGTTGACGAATTTCAGAAAATTCTTCTGTCAGACCGGCTGTATCAGGGAAATAAACCCGTTCATTGGTGTTGCTCGTGCAAAACAGCATTGGCTGAGGCGGAAGTGGAGTATCACGACCACTCAAGTCATTCGATCTGGGTAAAGTTCCCGATCATCAGTGATCTCGGGAAGAGCATTCCCGAGCTGCGTGGAGTATCGCATGTTTCGGTAATAATCTGGACAACGACGCCCTGGACGCTTCCGTCCAATCTTGCGGTGGCCTTTCATCCCACGTTGGACTATGTCGCGGTAGAGACCGGAAACGATGTGTACATTGTTGCCGAAAGCCTGCTGAAAGAGACCGCGGAGATCTGTGGGTTTCAACCGGACCGCATCCTGGTCCGATTCAAGGGTGCGGTATTGGAGGGACATCGAGCCCAGCATCCGTTCTACGATCGGGAATCGAAATTGGTACTGGCGAATTATGTCACGTTTGAAACAGGTACCGGATGTGTCCACACGGCTCCAGGGCATGGCCAAGAAGATTTTGAAACCGGCCTGCGATATGGACTCGACATCTACAATCCCGTTGGCAATGACGGACGTTTTGTCGATGACTTACCTCTGTTCGGTGGAATGCATGTTTTCGATGCGAATTCTGCTGTGATTACACATATCCGCGATAACGGATCCTTGCTGGCCAGCAATAAGGTCACGCATAGCTATCCCCATTGTTGGCGCTGCAAAAACCCCGTCATCTTCCGTGCTACGCGCCAATGGTTCATCTCCATCGATCGGCAGAATCTCCGTCAAAAATCGCTCGAAGAGATCAAACGCGTCCAATGGATCCCCTGGTGGGGTCAGGAACGCATCGCCGGAATGATCGAAAATCGGCCGGACTGGTGCGTCTCCCGCCAACGCACATGGGGAGTGCCGATCACGGTTTTCTGTTGCCGGAAATGTGGCGCTGTATTGAAAAATGAAGAAGTGAGTCGAAACCTGGTACATATGGTCAGGGAGCACGGAGTGGATATCTGGTGGACTGCTTCCGATCAGGACCTTCTGCATGGCGCTCGATGCGCCACTTGCAGCAATGATACTTTCGATCGCGAGCAGGACATCGTCGACGTCTGGTTCGAATCCGGCGTCAGCCATCGCGCTGTTCTAACCTCCGAAAACGGTTTACGCTGGCCAGCGGATCTTTACCTGGAAGGTTCTGATCAGCACCGCGGCTGGTTCAATTCCTCGTTGATCACAGCCGTTGCCAACTACGATCGTGCACCCTATGACACGGTTCTCACGCATGGTTTCGTCGTCGATGGGGAAGGGAAAAAGATGTCGAAATCGCTGGGAAACGTACTGGCACCAGAAAACATCATGCGGAAAAATGGAGCGGACATCTTGCGACTCTGGATTGCATCGGAAGATTACACCGATGACATCCGGATTTCAGAGGAAATTCTTGCCCGGATGAGCGAAATGTATCGCAGAATCCGGAACACGGCTCGATTCATGCTTGGGGTTTTAGCTGACTTTGATCCTCAAACGCACGGGATGGCCATCAACCAGCTGACATCGTTTGATCAGTACATCATGCATTGCTGGGAAAAAACAAAGGAAACGGTGACGGATGCTTACCGGCGTTTTTCATTTCATAACGCGATCAAACCCTTGCATCAGTTCTGCATTCTCGATCTCTCCGGACGGTTTCTGGATATATCGAAAGATCGGTTTTATTCCAATCTCGAAAACGATCCATCCCGTCGATCCGGGCAGACAGTGACCTACCTGATCATTCATGAAATGACCCGTTTGCTGGCTCCGATCCTGGCTTTCACGGCGGAGGAGATTTGGCAGTCGATTCCAGGAACCCATGGCAGTATTCATCTGGAGTCGATTCCCGGGAGTTGTCCCGATCGATTGAATCCGGAACTGGCAGATGACTGGCAGGACGTGATGGAAATGCGGAATGCTGCTGCCGTTGATCTCGAGGAGGCCCGTCGGCAGAAGTTGATCGGTCACAGTCTCGATGCCCGGCTGACGATCACCCTGAGCCCGGCCCAGGCAGTGAATGCCGAGCGGATCGGTAATGAGCAGTTGGCGGAAATGTTCATTGTTTCACAAGTTGATATCGCAGTGGATCCATCAATTGAATCGCCGAGCGATATTCGATTTACGGTTGCTCCGGCGGCCGGATCCAAATGCGAGCGATGTTGGCGTTACGATACCCGGATTGGAGATGCCGATGATCATCCCACGTTGTGTCCCCGATGTGTGAACGTAATTCGAAACATGTCCCGCTGAAAACACTGGGTGCCATTCTGTTTCTGGCGGTTCTGGACCAGGCGACAAAGGCTGTCGCCACGATTTGCTTGAATCCAAGTCGCCCGATCGAGGTGATTCCGGGTGTGTTCCATCTTGCTCTGGTTCATAACCGTGGCGCTGCGTTCGGGGTGCTTCGCGATCTGCCGGATCCTTGGCGCTTGGTGCTTTTTTCGATTATCTCAATCCTCGCTTTTGTCGTTCTCGGCCACATGCTCGTCACACGACCATCACACAGCCGCATGATTCCCGTTTCCATTGCCTTGATCGGCGGTGGAGCCCTGGGTAACTTCATTGATCGATTCCGTTATGGTCATGTGATTGATTTTATCGATACCTATCCATTAGGATATCACTTCCCGACTTTTAACATCGCCGATAGCTGCATAACCATCGGTGTAACGCTGATGATTGTTCATCTTCTCTTCTTCGAAGCGAGGGCCCGCGATGCATCCTGACCTGTTCTCCATTGGTCCCTTCACAGTACATTCATACGGTACGATGATCGTTATCGGCTTCCTTATGGGACTCCTGGTCATCCGGATCCGGGCATCGCAGGTCAATATATCCAAAGATCTGATGATGGACCTGGCATTCGGACTGCTGATTGCTGGATTCATTGGCGCCAAGTTCTTTTACTGGCTCGTAATACCGTCATCGTTTGTTGCAGATGCCCGCCTGTTGGTGTCGGATCCGCTGGGGTTTATAAAAAATCTGGGGAATGGATTCGAGTTTTTCGGCGGAATCGCCAGTGGCGTTTTTTATTTTCTCTGGTATTCCCGGCGTCATCACCTGGATCGATCGACTGTCCTGGATCTGCTGACCCCCTCGGTGCCTCTGGCTCATGCATTCGGACGAATCGGCTGTTTCATGGCTGGTTGCTGCTACGGCAGACAATGTTCAGCATCTTGGGCTGTCACATTCAATGATCCCCATACGCTGGCTCCACGGGGAGTCCCTATCCATCCGACACAGATTTATGAAAGCGTGCTGTTGTTCATTCTCACAGCAGCTCTTCTTCGATTCGATCGCCAGATCAAACGCATTCCCGGACGGATGGTATCCGTCTACATTCTCGGGTACACCATTATTCGCTTCATTGTCGAGTATTTCCGAGGCGATAACCGAGGTCAATTGCCCGGCACCATTCTGTCAGGTACCCAGATCATCGCTCTCTGTATTGCTGCTGGAGCGACGATATGGCTCATTTATTTATACAGGAATCATCGTGGCCTGAATGGATCCAATAACAATTAAAGCTCCTCCTGAATGCGAAGGCCAACGCATCGATTGCATGGATACTTCCGTTTTTGCCGCACTTTCCCGGTCCCGGATCCAATCGCTTTTGCGAACCGGAGACATCTTCGTAAACGGCCGTTCCGTCAAACCATCATATCGAATCCGACCCGGTGACCTGATTACCGTTCACATCCCGGCTCCGGAACCTCTGGACATCGTTCCGGAAGCTATCCCTCTGGATGTTCTGTTTGAAGATCAAGATATCATCGTCGTCAATAAACCTCGCTCCATGGTGATCCATCCAGGAGCCGGCGTCCGGAATGGGACGCTTGTACATGCCCTGGTCCATCATTGTGCAGACCTCTCGGGCATCGGTGGTCGATTGCGTCCTGGCATCGTTCACCGGCTGGATAAAGGAACATCCGGGATCGTGGTCGTCGCGAAGAATGATGCATCTCATACGCGGCTGGCATCTCAGTTTGCTCAGCGTCAGTTACATAAGGAATACCTCGCGTTGGTCGCAGGTCAACCGGACTGGGCGACAATCACTGTGGATGCCCCTGTTGGTCGACACCCCGTGCACCGGGTGAAAATGGCGGTCGTTTCAAACGGACGCTCAGCACGGACAACATTTCGTCTTCTGGCGGCCTCCAGCCAGGCCGGTCTTGTGAACGCCGTCCTGCACACCGGGCGAACCCATCAGATCCGAGTCCACCTCGAGTATCTTCGGCTGCCGATTCTGGGCGACACGCTGTACGGCTTCTGTACGATGCATCGGCTTCCCGGACCGGCCATCCATGCCCTAAAAGAAATAACCGGTGTTTGCCTTCATGCGTTTCGCATTGAACTGACGCACCCGACTCGCCGTGAAACGGTGCAATTCGAAGCTCCCATTCCCGATGATTTTCGGCAGATTATGGAAGGACTCGACCTAATACCGGCAGTAGGAGTTTCGGAGCAGGAGTATACAATGAGATGAATCTCTGTGATCTTGCACTTGGAAAACGGCGCCGGATCGTATTTTTTACCGGCGCAGGCATTTCTGCCGAATCGGGAATCCCGACGTACAGGGGAAAAGGCGGCCTATGGCATCAATACAACTACGAAGAATATGCCTGTCAGCTCGCCTTCGATCGGAATCCGGAAAAAGTATGGGATTTTCATGAGGAGCGTCGAGCATTTGTTGCGCGCTGCACACCGGCAGAAGGGCACCGAATAATTGCAGATATTGAGAAGCATATTCCAGGAACTACCGTGATTACTCAGAACATCGATGGCATGCATCAGCGGGCGGGTTCGAGAAATGTAATCGAGTTGCACGGCAGTATGTGGCGGGTTCGATGTGATTGCAACATGGGAGTCCGGGAAAACAACGACGTCCCATTGAGAAGTCGGCAATGTGATTGCGGTGCATATCTTCGTCCCGATATCGTATGGTTTGACGATCCGTTGGACACGGAGGTCATCGAAAGGGCCATGCGAGCAGTTCAGACGTGTGATTTATTGATTACCATCGGAACATCGGCCATGGTCTTTCCAGCGGCGCAGATTCCCTTGATCGCCATGCAACGCAAGGTTCCGACGATTGAAATCAATCCAGAAAAAACAGGCCTGACGCCATATTACACGGTATTTCTAAAAGGAACCGCAGGTGCCATGCTGAACAGACTCTGGGCGCATGCTTCTTGGACAACGCCGTAGAGACATGGTTGAAAAGCGATAGCTCGGCGTGCTGAGGGGGCTTCAGTCTCAGGCTGAATCCGGTTCATCGGGAGCATGTGCAGTGGGTGAGCCGAAGAGCCGAACACCTTCCGTGCCCATGTATCGGCGAAGAATGCGTGTCGGTACGTGTTTCAAATCAACGAGAAGCAGGGCATCCAGGACATAGCCGAAGTCTGGATCGATATTGAATCCGAGTAATTTGGCGTCCAGTTTCAGGTACTGTCGGAGCAGAACGGGGATTCCCTGCATTTCTTTTTCCATTTCGCGAATCAGTTCATCGACATCGTCGATATTCTGCACCACGAGGCTGGATGCCGTTGATGTCCATACCCGGACAGGTTTCAACTTCAGAGGTTTTACTGGTTTGACTTTTCGCGCCAGTTCCGGTGCGGAATAGTTTTCCTGTAAAAACTGCTTGAGGAATCGACGAGAGAAATCACTGTATTCCCGGCTGATGCTGACCGGCCCCATTAGGTACCGGTATTTTTTGTGAACCAGTACATATTGGCCGATTCCTTTCCAAAGAAGCATCAGTGCAGAAAACTGGCGCTGATACCGTGGCTGGACAAACGACCGGCCCAGTTCGAGTGCTGGATAGATTTGCTGGAGGAGGTCTTTCTTAAAATGGAACAGAGTGCTGGTATACAGCCCTTTTTTCCCATATTGCTGGAGGATCTCGTCGGTTTTACCGACACGATAAGCTCCAACAATTTCCTGATCGTTTCGATCCCAGACGATCAAATGGGAGTAATACTGATCGAATTCATCGATATCCTGGCTTTTGCCGGTTCCCTCGCCAACTGCCCGAAACGTTGTTTCCCGTAATCGACCGATTTCCTGCAACAGCAAGGGACTTTGGCGAGTTTCAAAGTAGTAAACAGCTTGGGGAGGTTTATCGATCAGGCATTGCTCGGGCGGAAGCAATGCTATTTCTGCTGCCAATCGATCATTGGGAATCGGATCGGCCACGGGATTCTGATAAAATGTTTTTTTTCGCCTGAACTTGGAAAATATCAGTCTCCGCCCTTTAAAATCACGATTCTGCAGGATATATGTTCGCAAACGTAGATAATCCGTTAACTTCTCCGTCGTTTCAAACGACCGGCTTTTTTCCCCGAAAATCGGCGATCCGATTCGAACAGCCAACGTCGAATTTTCTTTCTTAAGCAATTCGCGGGTCAGCATCAGCGTGCGAAATCGGGGATGGAGTAAACCGAGAAGATGGAATAAGTGGCTGTTGACACCACAGAAAAAGACAGGGATAACCGTTGCGCCGGTGGTCAGAATGATCCGTGCTGCCATATCATTCCACGGCCCATCCATCACGCGCCGGTATTTCAAGTGCAAATGGGATACTTCCCCCGCAGGGAAAACAGTCAGCGCATGCCCGTCTTCCACCCAGCGGATCGCCTGACGCACACCGGAAAAGTTACGCCGGGAGGCGTTTTTTCCACCGAACGGATCGACCGCAAAAATCCGCTCGCTCATTTCTGGAATCGACTGAAGAATAAAGTTGGCCACAAACTTCATATCCGTCCGGATATGCTCAAAGATTGTCCCGAGAACCATCGCCTCCAATCCACCGAAAGGATGATTACTGACGATGACAAGCGGACCTTCCTGAGGAATCGATCGAATCTCGGTGTCACTGACATCGAGAGTAATGTTCATTGATCGCAGGATTCGGGCGGAAAAGGAACTATCCGAACCCCAGTTGAGTGCATGTTCATAATGGCGATTGATGGCTTTCATCGCCAACGTTTTATGGATCACGGGTCGAACCATAGTGAATAACGTTCTCGATAATGGATTTTTCCCGGGATTAGATATAGACAGCTTATTGCTGGTTTTCAAAATCAACCCCCCTCGCCGGCTGACGCCTTACAGGGAAAGTCCGGAAGGCAAAGCACCCTTCCGGGATGTTACCGGAAGTCAGGGGAAAGAGTAAAGTGCTTCCAACCAATCGCCTCGCCTTCATTCAATACCGAATTCTTTGATTTTATGCAGCAGTGTTTTGTAATTGATCCCCAGATCGCGGGCACTCTGGCTCCTATTCCATCCATTCCGTTTCAGAGTTTCGCTGATGAGTTTTTTTTCAATCGTGTACCGCACAGCCGACATGACATCCTGTAAAGATCCATCCATGGGTATGCTCTGTAAATCCACCATTTTCACATCACGCACCGGATTGACGGCAATATGCTCGGTACGAATGATCCCATCAGGAGTCAAAATAGCCGCCCGTTCGATACAGTTTTGCAACTCCCGAACATTCCCCGGCCAGGAATAGCGGATCAGCCTATCCAGTGTCTGAGGCCCCAACCGAAGATTCGATTTCCTGAACTCCCGACGGAAATGATCGAGAAAGTGATCGACCAGCAAGGTAATGTCCTCAGGACGATCCCGAAGGGGAGGAATCTCGATAGGGAATACACTAAGCCGATAGAAAAGATCCTCCCTGAATTGCCCGCTCCGTACATGCTCTTTCAGATTGCGATTGGTTGCCGCGATGACTCGAACATTGACAGTCAGCGTTGCATTGCCTCCCACGCGTTCAAACTGCTTTTCCTGTAGAAATCGCAGGACCTTCGCCTGAAGCGCAGGCGCCATATCTCCGATTTCATCAAGAAAAACGGTACCACCATCAGCCAATTCGAATTTGCCCGGCTTTCGTCTGTCAGCTCCCGTAAACGCGCCACGTTCATGGCCGAACAACTCGTTCTCAAGAAGATCATGCGGAATAGCAGCACAATTTATCGCGACAAAATGACGCTGCCGCCGATGTGAAAGGGCGTGGATCATCCGGGCGAGAATCTCTTTTCCCGTTCCACTTTCTCCCTGTAACAACACCGCCGAATCCAACGGTCCAACACGTTGGATTTGATCAAGAATCGGCTGAAATACCGGGCTGTTACCGATAACCACCGGCATATCGCCACTGAAAACACTGGCATCTCGCAATAGGGCGTTCTCATTGAGTAATTGATATCGTTGGCGTCCCTTTTCGAGTTGCATCAGCAACAGATTCGTATCGAACGGTTTTGTTAAAAAATCATCGGCCCCATCCTTCATTGCCTGTACTGCGGTTTCCACGGATCCAAATGCTGTTATAATGATGGTGATCGTCCGTTCATCAGCCTGCTTGGCCGCTTTCAGCACCGCCAATCCGTCAATCCCCGGCAACTTCAAATCCGATATGACAGCAAAATAGTTATTCTCCCGCATCCGATGAACAGCCGCTTCACCATCCGATACGACCGTGACGTCATATCCGCTTTTCTTCAAAACCCGGTCCAACATCCGCTGCATTCCTGAATTGTCCTCGACGACCAGAATCCGCATATCGATTCCCTTATCCCGCCAGATCGGAAAACATCAGATAACTCCGTATGATCCCGTCTCCCCACATCATCGAAATCCATGCTGCCCCCGATAAAAACGGCCCGAACGGAATCTGAGTATGCCGATCGCCATGAGCCAGCTTCAATGCAATCGAACCGGCAACAGCACCTACCAATGATCCGATGAACAACGTTAACAGGACCTTGCCCGGTCCCAGTAACGCGCCAATAAAAAACATCAACTTGATGTCTCCACCCCCCATTCCTTCCCGGCCGGTCAGTTTCAGGTATCCCCACGCCAGTAGTAAAAGCGGAAGACCTCCGGCTGCCATCCCGAAAAATGCCTTGGACACCGTTGTGCTCCAACACGCTGCACCCTTCGGATGCAACGTCATGACCGCCAGTAGACAGGCGGTCAGTAGTCCGGGCAGAACAATGACATCGGGGAGCAAACGGGTCTGGAGATCAATCACAGATAAGACGATGAGTATGGCGGTAAAAGCAATGAAGACAAGTGTTTGAAATGAACCGCCGAATCGCCATCCCACCAGTGCGAACAGAATTCCGGTGAAGGCTTCCACAACAGGGTACTGGAGAGAAATGGGGGAGCCGCACCCGGCACAGTGTCCTCGAAGGATAAAAACGTAGCTTAGAATTGGAATGTTTTCCCATGGTTTAATCAGTCGATGACAGGTAGGACAAGACGATGGCGGACGGATGATCGACAGATCACGGGGAATACGGTAAATCACCACATTCAAAAAGGACCCGATAACCAGCCCGAAAAGGAAGCAGCATCCGATAATATAGATGGACCACATCATTGCTCATCTCCACGTAACCACTGGCGTAAACCATACGCTAAGCCGGGATGGATCTCAAATATGCCCACTTTTCAGGTCATTCGGGTAATCGCGATAGAAACACTTGATATTACTGAATAATTAAGCAGTTTGCCAATATCTATTAAAGCAATTTGTTAACTATTTCGATTCGCTTTCCAGCTCTTAATATAGGTGACGATCGCTTCGATTTCATCGCCTGGACCGAATATCCGGCCAACACCGAATGACAGCAGCAAGGCATGATCTTTTTTGGGGATAATGCCGCCGCCGGTGAGCAGACGATCACCGATCCCCGCCTCCTGCATAAGCTCACGAACTCGCTTGAAATTCATGATGTGGGCCCCGGAAAGGATGGACAACCCGATCACGTCTGCATCTTCCTCCACTGCTGCGTTGACAATGGATTCCGGTGTCTGCCTCAAACCAAGATAGACGACCTCCATTCCGGCATCAACCAAACCGCGCGCCACGACCTTGGCTCCACGATCATGCCCGTCAAGTCCCGGCTTTGCGATGATCACTTTTATCTTATCCATGGCAAACCTCACATGATGAAAGGATACTCCGTGCAAGCGAAACGGGTCGGTGCAAACCTGTTTCTACAATTCTCCCCGGATATTATCAACTGAATTCGTTGCAGGAAACTCCGGTTCGCGAACGGTCAGATCAACTGACCGGCACAATGACTGGATCAGCGGATAGGGC
>JAFGMN010000354.1 GCA_016927515.1 candidate division CSSED10-310 bacterium
GCCCAGGGCGATCAGAAAGGTCATCTGCGCATCCCCCGCAGTAATCTCTCCATCCCCCGTCGGGTCTCCGGAGTGGATGCACGCGGGCGTGGGTGTCGGGTCCGGCGATGTGCAGGGCTGTGCGTAATGAATCCGGACATCATCGATGTTCCAACCGCAATAGCCATAGATATAATCTGTAGGCCCCATTCCCCATCGGATCCGGACATCGGAGGAACCGGCGGCCACACCGGAGATATCGAATGTCCAGTATTCCCAATCGCCGCCTTCCAGGACGGTCAGACCGTTCGACCAGACATGGTGCCAGGTGGTCCCGCCATTGCCGCTGATATCGATACACGCCTGATCGAACGTGATCTGCTCGATGCCCAGCCAGCACCAGAAATCCAGCGTCACCGTATCCGTCTCCGAACAATCGATGGAGTCGGTCGTCAGATACAGTGTTTCCGGCATGCTATTGGGATAATTACCATTCAAATTATATCCATAAACGGTGGATCCGGAGTATCCCCCGGTAGGATCGGGCGCACCATACTGCCCGCCTTGACCGGTGGGTTGACCCCATTCCCAGAGCCCCTGGGTGGACCATTGGGGATTCGAATCCATTGTTTCCATCATGATGCACACCCGTTCCCAGGTGATGAAACTGTAATTTTCTCCGCCATTGTCATCCACGGCCACATTTCCTGCGATATCGGTGGAAACAACATAAAAGCAGTATTGAGAGCAGTCCTGCAAATCCGACAACGTCAGGAGATGGTCCGTTACCCATGATTCCGATGCGCACGCCATCGAGGGTGAACCCAGACCGTACATGACACGGCTGGTTGCCGGCTCGTCGGTTGTCCAGGTAATCACGGCCTGGGTATCCGAAACCGATCCCACTGTCACACCGGTAATCACGGGGGCCACTCCGTCGATATCGGCCGAATCGGTTTTTTCGATGCCTGTTCCGCCCTGGCCGTTGTCGGCATCAATATACACAACGGTCACCGTGTTTCCGTGCATGACCTCCAGCATCCCGTTTCCGGGTTCGGGATCGGCGGATTGAGCGGAAATGATCCCGGCAAATTCACCGGTATCCGGTCCCGTCTCGGTGAGAAGAAGAACCTCCGCATCACCGGAATTCGCCGTCAGGGTCACTTCGGTGGTTTCAGCATTCATGGGATCGCTGTTCAGATCGAGATCCCGGACAAAAGCATCCACCACGGACACCGGGCTGTATGCCGCTGCGCCGAATGCGACGACCCCGTCACGGGTAATGGATACATCCAGGCCGAGGGTCGGGTTGCCGTAGAGTGTCCATTCACAGATTTCCAGGGCGTCGTTTGTCCACCCGTTCATCAGGTAGACATCCTGCAAAGCAGCCTGATGAGCGGAACCCTGGGAGTGTTCCAGTGATGTCAGGTGCTGACTGAAAAAATAGCTGAAGGTCTGCGTGGAACCATCCTGGGGACCGGCCCAGGCCGGACGGAAATACGCGTTCCGCGTCGCGCCGACGAAACCGACAGCGCCCTGTTTGAGCATCGATGCGCCAAGACTGACCGTCTGCGTATGGCTGTTGCTGCACGCCAGAGCAAACACAATGGATGGCGTATCATCGTTCAAGTCATTCGTGTCATACGCATTGATGAACTCATCTCCACCCAGACCCAGGATATGGGCGGAACCGGCTGTTCCATGCCCCGCATAACTGACAAACGCATAGGGTTCAACAGGCCATACCGCCATGACCGAATCATGGTCCAGCGCATAATCGCAGGGATACGTCGAGGTATAATCGATATTCTGTTCATACATCCGGGTCACGGACCAACCATTCATCCCGGGCTGATCGATCATCATCTCCATCGTTACCGCGGTATCGGTCTGAGGCGAAAGAAACGACCCCAGAACCATCATCTGCCGTTTGTATGCGGGATCATGCGTGCATTCAAAGGCGACCGATTTATCACAGATATGCTGAACCGTCCCGGGATCGCTCCACGGAATCCGGCCGACATTCACTTCCGCGTAATAATCGCACGAATCGCCGGTGCCGAGATAGCTGTGGTCACCATTGGCATCCCAGGACGCGCTGTCAGGCAATGACAGTTCCGCAAAATAAAAATCAGTGTCCGGGTCGTCGACAATATGCCGCATCGGAACCTCCGCCATAGCTCCCACCAGGCAGACATCGGTGATCCCCCATTCGGACACCGGGTATTTATCGCGGAGAAAATTCCTCATCTTTTCCGCCAGGTCATATCCCGAATACTGGGAAGCGATCCAATCGGTGGTCACCGTTTGAACTGATCGGCCCCGAAGCGTTTCCCAGGCGCTCAACGACGCGATGGAGCCGGCGAGATCGGGCGGAGTAATGATGACATAATCAGCAACGGATTCCGGATGGGAACCCTGGGGATACCACTGACGTGTATCCGCATAATTGAGAAGCAGCTGGTGCGCCCGGCGTTCCACTGCCGGTGATTCCGGAGGGATCGACTCCACCGGCACGGGTTCGGGAATGTGGTATTGGATATTCAGTGTGATGTCGCGAGCGATCTGAAGGATTTGCGACACCGGCTGGTACTGACAGGGTGTGACGTGTATATCCACCGTGGTATACCGGCGGTATGAACCGGCGCGAGCGATGCGGGCCACCGCAACGGGATAGGGGGCATCGCTTCCGTAGATCGATCTCCGGTTCGTTTCATAGCGTGTTTGCAGAGCATCCGGGAATCCGGAGGAGGACTGTCCGGGGGATCGAACCGGTTCCACGGGATCGACTGGGATGCCCGAGACGGTGTCCACGTGGGCGGGAGTAACGGTCAGCGACTGGACCACGGCGCCGGGGGGGAGCGCGACGGCCACGATCCGCGCGGGAAGTTCCGGTACACCCGGTTCGTTCAGCACGCCGTACCCCGCCATTGTGACGCGACGATGGGGTCCGGAAGAATGCCATTCGGCATCCTGGTCCGGAATCTGAATGGAAAGGGTCAGGAGTTCCGGTTGTTTCGATGATGCCCGGATTCCGACCGGTGATCCCAGGATGATTACCAGCCAGACGGTGACCGGTCCGATCGTGTTCAAGCGATTCATTGATAAAAAGCGTATCATGATGGATCCCCCTCGTTCGTCACCCGTTCATCACCCGTTCATCACCCGTTCATCTTTTCTTGTATTAGTATACAGATGATTTCTGCTGTTGACGGCACCGATGTTGCGCGACGGTTGACAGCCGCTCGTTCCAGTTCAGCCAGAGCCTTCTCCGATGCGAATCCAGCCGGGCATTTTAGCCACCGTAAATGGCGACACCATTCTCATTGCGAACGGCGTGTATACCGGTTCCGGCAACAAGAATCTAGCATTTGTCGGTAAAGTCATCACCGTCATGTCGGCAAACAGCGCTGAATCGAGCGTCATCGATTGCGAGCATGATGGACGGGGCGTCTCTTTCGACGGCGTCTCCTTCGGCTGGAGGTAATTCCGGGGATCGATTGATACCCATGGGTTCGAACAGAGTATACGCTCCCGGACCATGCCCAGACCGGCGGTGTCCGGGAGCTGCTTTTTGATGGACGGGTTTGCCGGGTGAACGAATGGTATAAATTTTGCTTAACTGGCGGTGGTATGTCAGGTGCTTGCACACTTTATCATTGGAGGAAATATGAGACATCTACTGCTAATCACCATCCTCGGGCTGATCTGTTCCGGAGTTCAGGGTTACTGGATTCCTCTGACGCCGGATGCAGCCGAACCGGGATCACCGACTATCGAATCCATTACCATGACTGGGAGTGATACCCTTTTCAGGGTGACCGTTCCCGGCGTTGAAGCGACCGAAAAACGCAATGAACAGGGTGAATTCATTCACCTTCAGATGCCTGATTCCGGTTGGCTGATGGACACCGGATCACCGCAGGTTCCGACGATCCGCAAACATGTGATCGTTCCGGCGGATGCCGTTGTGAGCCTGGAAGTTCAGGTCGAGCGAACGGTCGAACTGACCGATCTGACGGTTTGGCCGGCACAACCGAGCTACAAGCGGTCTGCGGAAGCACCCGCTTTTATGCTGGACGAGAAAATCTACGGGCGTGACGATCTGTATCCTGCGGCCTGGGGCCGGATATCCGACGACGGATGGCTGAGAGATTACCGGTATGTCACCGTCGAACTCTGCCCGATCCGTGTCAACCCGGTCACGGGTGAAGCGCTGGCGGCGACGGAGATGACGATTCGGATCCATGCCGAAGGCGGCGAACTCATCTCCCGCGAACCCGTCTTCCCCTCTTTTCACAGCATCTATGGAAACCTGTTCCAGAACTTCAATCTGCTGGGCGTCGGGCAGAGAACCGATGCAGAGCCCATGCTGATCATCTGTTACGATTCGTTTATGAGCGATATGGCGGCGTTCGTTGAGTGGAAAACCAAGCGCGGCATCGATGTCACCATGGTCAGTTCCACCGAAACCGGCACATCGGCGACGGCAATCCAGAGCTATATACAAACTGTCTGGGCAACATGGGATCCGCAACCGGTCTTTATCATTCTTGTCGGTGACGGACCTCAACTCCAGCCGCTGACCGGTATCGGTTCATGCGCTTCCGACTCGAAATTCACGCTTCTGGAGGGCGGTGACAAGGTTCCGGATGTATTCATTTCCAGGTTGTGCGCTGGAAACGTCACGGATCTCAACGCTCAGCTCAATAAAATCATGACCTACGAATTGACACCGCCGGACGGCATGGGAACATGGCTCGATACATTCGCAGGCCTCGCATCGTCCGAAGGGTCAAGCCCTTCCGATGAAGAATACTCCCAGGAAGTCGAAGCCCGGTTCATTGACCACAACCCCAACGCGACCGGCGACCGGATTTATGCCAGCCTCGGCCATGGCGCTTCCCAGATCTCGGCCGCCGTGAACGCCGGCCGGTTCTGGCTCAGTTATTTCGGGCACGGCAGCGGCACAAGCTGGTCATCGCCGTCATTTGCCAACAGCAATGTCGATGCGCTGTCCAACGGCTCGTTCACGCCGTTCATCATGGATGTTTCCTGCGATAACGGCAGCTTCAACGGAAGCAGCGACTGTTTTGCCGAACGATGGATAAAGAACAGCGGGAAAGGCGCCGTGGGAATGTACAGCTCATCGACTTCGACTTCATGGGATGAGCCCGCCAACCTGGCCTGGGGTGTGACATACGCTGTTACCGGTAATTCCAGCGGGACGATTCCCGGTGGTCATTACCTGCTCGGCCAGATGACCCTCGATGGTCTGGTTTTCATGTACAGCGTATTCGGTACCGGATCGAATACCGAAGAAGTCATGAATCAGTATGTATTGTTCGGAGATTGTTCGCTGATGTTCCGTTCCGATGCCTATGTCACGCCGGACATCGCGCACCTGCCCAATGTTCCGATGGCTCCGGCGGATTTCCAGGTCACCGTGACCCACGGCGGCACGGGAATCGCCAATGCCGTGGTCTGCGCTTTCAAAGCGGGTGAAGTGCACGAAGTTGCTTTGACCGGTGCCGATGGCGTCGCCATGCTCAGCATCAACCCGGTAACCATCGGTGACATGATCGTCACGGTTTCCGGCCAGAACATCTATCCGCAGGAAAGCATCGTAACCGTTGCGCCTGCCGGCTGTGGTGTCGTGGTGCTGGATCGAAACGGGTACAATTGCGACGATACGATTCAGATGATGGTGTTCGACAGCGATTTGAATGCAATGCCCGGTGTCGTGGAAACCGTTACCGTTGCGATCGGGTCGGACTCCAATCCGGTGCCGGAAAACGTGCTCCTGACCGAAACCGGCCCGGATACAGCCCAGTTCGCAGGGAGCATTTTGACCTCCGAATCCCAGTCCGGTAACGGCTATCTCCGCGTCGCCCATACCGATACGGTCATTGTCTATTACGACGATGCGGATTGCGACGGCTCCCCGGTGCAAGTGACCGATACCGCCGGTGTCGACTGCGAGGGACCGGTCATCACCAACCTGGAAATCAGCGAAATTTCCACTGATTTCTTCACGGTCACGTGGACAACCAGCGAACCAGCCGACTCCGTCCTGATGTGGGGCGATACCGTGCCACCGATGCAGACGGCGGGCGATGGGAACATGGTGACCAGCCATGCCGTCACCGTGGAGGATCTGGACGATTGCACACTGTATTACTTCACCGTTTCGAGCGCTGATGCGGGCGGAAACGTCACGGTGGATGACAACGGCGGCGCATGCCATACAGCCGTCACGTATGAGCTGGTCATTTTCCTCGATGCGAATATGGACACCGATCCGGGATGGACCTATGCCGGGCAGTGGGCCTGGGGTGTTCCGGCGGGAAGTGGCGGCGACCCGAGTGCGGGCACGACGGGAGCGCAGGTTGTCGGATACAATCTGAACGGAACGTATACGAACAACATGGCCCAGACGTTCTGCACGACGCAATCGATGGACTGCAGCGAGGCGGGCGAGGTTTTCCTGAGTTATTACCACTGGCTCGGGGTTGAGAGTGCAACATGGGACCACGCGTCGGTGCAGGTTTCCGGTAATGGTGGCAGCACATGGACAACGATCTGGGATCATACGGAAGGTTCCGTGTCACCGACAAGCTGGAGCTATTCTGAATTCGATATTTCCGCTGTGGCGGCCGGTGCATCCGATGTCGTGATCCGCTGGGTCATGGGAACGACCGATACGTCGGTCGTTTACTGCGGCTGGAACCTGGACGATGTGCTGGTCAGCTACACCGCTGAATGCACTTCGGTTCCAACGCCGACACCGAACCTCTGCATCCACGACGGTGATGTCAGCGGTGACGGATCCGTTACCGCCGGGGACGCCCAATTGTCGTTCCTGATCGCTCTCGGCTCGATGTCGCCGACGCAGGAAGAAGCCTGCGCTGCGGACTGCAACGGGGATGATTCCATCACCGCCGGTGACGCCCAGATGATTTTCCTCACGGCACTCGGATCAAGCAGTTGCGCGGATACGCTCTGATTCACCCGGTGATCCAGCCATCCAGCCACTGAATCAATCGACAGCCCCTGCCTTTCAGGGGCTGTTTTTTTTTCGGGCAACAGCGATTTATCTTTGCTGTATTGGCAAAGCAACGCATCTTCAGGGTTGCGTGGAACAGTTGCCACTTACGCTCAAAGCCCCGAAACCATTGCCTTTCTCGTACCCGAAAACACCAAGAACGATCGGCGACCATATCCGCAGGAGACGGATGGACTTGAAGCTGTTCCAGAGGGATATCGCAAAAATAATCGGCGTTGACGAGTGCACAATCCACAACTGGGAGAGGTCGCATTCACTTCCGCAGGACAAACTGATTCCCCAAATTATCGAGTTTATTGGGTATGATCCTAAATTTCCGCTGTTTTTTCGTGATTTCGGTCAGATACGATCTCCCATTGGACTGAGTGCCGGAAACATTGCTGGACACACCTGTTTTTTATACCAAGGCAATGTTTTTAAGTAAAACACCAAAACAGATTTCAACGTGATGCTTTCGTGCGACCTTTTTTGCCCAGTTCATATCGTTTGCGCTGATAACAATATTTCCCTCTCGAATTCGCCCTTCTATGATTTTATTGGGAAGCAACGGTCGTTGTCCAGCTGGCTTGTATGAAGTGCTAAGAAAAAAGATATTATCTGATTGCACAGGTTTATAACCATCTTCATAAACATATATTGTTGAATTGTTCAGAGTATATGTTTTATCTCGTTCATCGATTTTCACCAGAATGTATAGGTAATCACCAATCCCGACCCTCGTAAGCAAGGGTAATTCGGGTTTAAATTCCTCTCCCGAAAACAATTCGTAACTGACCTCAACGGGTCTTTTCTGCTGTTTCCAACCAAGCTCCTTGATTTTTTCAATGATAGGATTTGTACCAGCTAACATTCCACGACGGTCAGGATGCATCGGATCTTGATTTACTACCTTGTCGGAATCGAGTGGGTATTTTTGAAAAAGATCAAAATCGGGTATGCCAAGTTTTTTGGCTTCGGCGTGAATTCCATCATTCATTCGAGCGAAGGGCACACCCAGTTTCTTGCATTCATTCTGGAGAGCATCTTGAAACCTTACAGCATTTACCAGACAGAGAGCGGCTTTCCATGGATCCGGATAATCCTTCGGTAACTGATAGTATTCTTCCGTAAACTGACGCTGGTTATGAGAAATAGTCGTAAAATACTTACCAGTATCAGAACGCAGAAATTCTTCACAAAAATATGATTCGCCGACTGTCAAAAGTTCAAAATCGTATAGCTTAGACAAATTGATAAATTCCCGATGAATCTCCAAATATCGATCTAAAGACACTTGCGTTGGTTCCATCTTCTCATAAAAGTCCAACAATGTTTCAAGCTCTTCAGGAGAAGGATTGCGTTGATCAACAGGGTCCGGTTGTTTGCTGAGCAGCCACCACAGTCTCGAGTTTTTCCAAAGAAATGCTTGGGCACTTCTCATTAATGTCTGATATTTTCCGGCAGGTTTACCGGGGAAACTGTCGTTCAATCCGGAAGCATAAATAACGAGATCAGGTCTTCCCCCATTATCCAGTTCATGTTTTATTATCTTAAGACAATTTTCAGAAGTTCCACCGGGGAAACCAAAATTATACGCCTGCAGATCTTCAAAACTTCTTTCTAAAATGTTTGGAATCGTGTCAGGACATGCCAATCCAACCCCCCACATGACTGAGCCACCCAAAATCCAAACATTGGCATCTTTGAGGGTCCATGATGGATTCCGAACTCTAAAACCCTCTGAATTAAATTGTTCACCAGCAAACGCGTTACCAAGATGAAGAAAAGGGTGAATATGAATTAGATGCGGTTCCCAACCTAATCCGTAATAGTGACGAGTATGACGTCCCCAAAACCGGCGCTCTGCCATGATCTCTTCAAAACCAACCCAGCCAAACAATCCCAATGAATAGTCGATAGCAATCAGTCCAATGAAAAGCAATGCTGGAGCTATCCCAACAACGAATAACAAACTGAATAGCAGTTCCTTTTTTTTTCAAAATCGTTTCCTCTCATTCAATAAAAACATGGTTCCTCTTGTCCTGGTTCAGCCGAAAATGGACAGAAACCGCTTTTTTTAGTAAAATAAACCATCCATCTGGCCACTGCATTCCGCCCTTCGGGCGGGAGTTTTTTTAGGCATCAGGAGTCTATCACCGGTGAGGTTTCGAAACAGGAAATTGGGCGTAGAAGTTTGACCTTCCACGTCCTGCTCACCGTTCGATGAGCCCCGTCGGACTATCCCTTGGCGGGTTGCTCTCCAGCAGAGCCCACCTCTGTTTCGCCCGGCGAGTATCATATTATCCCCACTTGCCGCATCGTGTCAAGGCTCACCCGGCGCGCCTTGCCCCGTTCGCGGGCCGCTTCCAGCTTCCGGTCGCGTGGCCGCATACACGCCATTGCCGAACGACCGTGATGGTCAAGATGGTCTCTGCTCGAGTCATACTCACCTCTAAATCGGAAAAATCGTAAGACGAATCTGAATGTTAACGGGCGTGAGAAAATACTCCACTTGTGGGCGCGAAAAATGTACCACCTATCGCGTTTTTAATGTAACCGTCCGTCTTCCAGAAACCGGGTCAGACGGGTCCACTGGTTGCGCAGACGATGACTCCACTGGCACATCCACTGTATAAATGCATAACGCAACCGTATCGGCTTTCCACCTTTGCATAATGCGCTCAACCGTGGCACGTTTCTGCGAATAATCGAACGGACGAAACCGGGTGTTCCATCCGCCGAATCAGCCGGGATGCCGTATGGTATCGAAATGGCACAAAAGTTGCTAACTGGTCACTGCCCGGGTTAATCCAGGGAGACCTCTTTAACCTCACCTGTTTCTTTTATCCTGAAAGGAATCTCACCCATGATCATCACCATTGCCAGCGGGAAAGGCGGAACCGGAAAAACAACGTTTGCCGTAAATCTTGCGTATGTTTTGGCGGAACGTGAACGCGCGATATCAGCCGAGCATCGTCGGGGCGTTCGGTTGTTGGATTGCGATGTGGAGGAGCCCAACGATCACCTGTTCGTATCGCCGGACTTCACGGCGCAGATTCCGGTCAGGGTTCCCAAACCGGTTTGGAACGCCGCTGCGTGCACCGCCTGCGGCCGGTGTGCTGAAGCCTGTCAATACAATGCCATTGCCGTGGTCAAAAACAAGGTGTTGATTTTTGGCGATCTCTGTCACGCCTGCGGCGTCTGTACGCATGTCTGCCCGGCAGGCGCGTTGACGGAAGAATCCACTCCAATCGGGATCGTTCGGACCGCCCCCGGATCCGCTCCGTTTTTTTTCGCCGACGGGCTTCTGAATATCGGTGAATCGCTGGCACCGGCGGTTGTCGAACATGTTAAGCACTATCTGGATCCGCAGGCGATCAACATCATCGATGCGGCGCCAGGAACAGCGTGCCCGGTGGTGAAAGCGGTGGAGGGCGCGGACGTGTGTCTGCTGATGACTGAACCGACACCGTTCGGACTGAACGATCTGAAGCTGGCTGTCGGCCTGTCACTGAAAATGCGGATTCCCACGGGAATCATTGTGAACCGGTCGGATGGAAAGGATACGCTGATCGCCGATTATGCCCACTCGATCGGCGTCCCGATTGCCGGGCGGATCCCCTTCAGCCGTGCCTACGCCGAAGCGTATTCGGATGGAAAAATCCTCGTCGATGAATTCCCGGAACTCAAACTGAATCTGCTGGATATCTTCGATCGCATGGCCACAGCCGCTCCCCCGGAACCCGCGGAAGACACGTTCGAGACCGCCTCGGAAAAACCGAAACCGTTCACCATCGGGACCGCCAGCGATTACAAGGAAATCACGATCATCAGCGGAAAAGGCGGCACCGGAAAAACCACTTTGACCGCATCACTGGCCTGCCTGGCCGATCACACGGTGATGGCGGATAACGATGTCGATGCCGCAGATCTGTATCTGCTGCTGAAACCGTCCGTGCTGGAAACCCATGATTTTGTGGGTGGTTTTGCTGCAACAATTAATCCTGACGCCTGTATCGGGTGCGGGCGATGTGCCTCGGCCTGCCATTTCCATGCGATCCGTGAAGAGCGGACCGGGCGGCGGATGACGTATCAGGTCGAACCCCTGCTCTGTGAAAGCTGCGGGCTGTGCGCGCTTGTGTGTCCCGTCGGCGCTGTTCACCGGAACGATACCGTAAACGGTCAATGGTACGTATCCGCCACATCCTACGGCCCGATGGTTCATGCTCGGCTGGGTATCGCGCAGGAAAACTCCGGAAAACTCGTTTCGCAGGTCCGGCAGCGCGCCGATCTCCTCGCTCATGAATTGAAACAGGAAATGATTCTCGGCGACGGACCTCCGGGAACCGGATGCCCGGTCATCGCATCGGTGACGGGAACGGACCTGGTCGTAGTCGTTACCGAACCCACCGTATCCGGCGTTCATGATATGACCCGCGTCATGCAGCTGGCAGCGCATTTCGGCGTTCCCGTGGCAGTGGTAATCAACAAGGCGGACCTGAATGTCCGCCAGGCTCATCGCATCCACGAAATCGCCGAATCACACGGCGCTCGTATCATCGGTTCCATTCCGTTCGATCCCGGTGTGAATGACGCGTTGGTGGCCGGGAAAACGGTGATCGAATACGGCAACGGTACTGCGGCGGATGCCATCCGGTCCATCTGGAAAGAAATCACCGGAATACTGAAACCATCGGTGCGTCGATAATCCACGGCAGCCGGAGGGGATGATCCTCACCGGTCACATTATGCGCCGGATCAGCACCCGGCTGATCCACCCCTATCGGGAACCAGCTCAGCTGGCGCCATGACAATGCCGGCACCTGCATCTACCGACGATCCGATCAGCGAGATCAGAACAAAACAAAAAATCCACCGATCATAGTGTAGACATCGCCCCCATTCAACCAGCGGTGGCTCCATCGGATTTCGCGTGTGCATTCGACCGGTTGCCATCCGTTCATGTAACAGATCGATTGCGAATTCCGGCCGGTGGAAACAAGTCGATCGGCTTTCTCCGGCCGGAGTATTCAGGAAAAGGAGGTTTTCTATGCGCAAAATTCTGGGTATTATCGGGTTCATCGTTTGGGTTGGCAGTGTGCCGGCAATACCTGCCCGAAGCGCGGATATCACGCTGACGTTGCAGATGCCGGGAACCCATTTCACACCGGCGGATACATGCGGGCTCGATCTCCTCATCGCCAACACGGGTCCCTCCAGAAATGCCGCACAGGTATTCGTTGCTTTGACTGTCGGAACGGGCGATTACTGGTTTTATCCGAACTGGATCCACTATCCGCCGGCTGTCGACTGGCTATCCCACGATGTCTCCACCGGAGACGATACGCTGGAAATTTTACCCGGATTCGCATGGCCTTCCGGCGCTGGAACGTTCACCGGTGCGATGTTCCTGTCTGCCGTCGTACATGAAGGAAACCTGGTCAGTAATCTGGCGGAATATTCCTTCGGATGGTCCGAACCAACGCCTCCTACCCCGCCGCCTACCGACCTCATCCAGCCCGATGACCTGATCTATCTCGGCGCGTTCCGGCTGCCCGGCGGCGACACCCCACCGCTGACGTTTGCTTACGGCGGTAACGCCATGACATTCAACCCGGATGGCAATCCGTCTGGATCCAGCAGCGGACTGCCCGGTTCCCTGTTCATCACCGCCCACGACCGGCAACCCTGGGGAACCTTGCCGGATGGTGACCAGATCGCCGAAATCGCAATCCCCGAACCCGCAGTCGAACCGCTCCCGGAAAACCTCCCCGTCGCGGAATTTCTGCAAGAATTCCATAATCCTCTGGCTGGCCAGTTCACATCAATGGAAGAAATCCCGAGAATCGGAATGGCGTATCTGAACCATCCGGACACGGGTCCCTTGCTGCACATCGGATGGGGCCAGCATATGCCTCCGGAAACACCGCCGGCAACCCACGGCTGGTTCAGCCCGAATCTGGCGGCACCGGCTTTCCAGGGAACATGGTACATCGGTTCCCAAGATTTCAATAGCGTCAACGGATACCTGTTTCCGATTCCGGTGACCTGGGCCACGGCATATACCGGCGGACGTGTTCTGGCCACCGGTCGCTTCCGGGATGGCGGCTGGAGCGGTATGGGGCCGGCGTTATTCGCTTATCGCCCCTGGCATTCCGGCGGTTCCCCACCGCCCGACGGTACCCGCCTCAGCGAAATCCCTCTGCTGCTGTATCAGAGTTCGGCGACATCGGAGGAAATCACGCGGTGCATGACCGGATATCAGCACCCGGACGAATGGGAAGGCGGATCGTGGCTGGTCACGCCGGCAGGTCGCAGTGCCGTCGTTTTCGCCGGGACGAAAAGCACGGGAATCAAATACTGGTATGGATACATCCATCCCGATGGACCGGAACACCCCTGCGTGGATGTGCATATCACCGATTTCGTCACGTGCCGGATGGCCGATGGATCTCCGTGTCCCGCGGAGGATTTTGCCGGGTGTTGCGATGACGCGCTCGGTGACTGCATTAGTTTACGGGGTTGGTGGAGTTCCCGGTTTGATGGCTGCATGATTTTTTACAACCCGGACGATCTGGCCCGTGTTGCCGCCGGCACGATGGATTCCTGGGCACCTCAGCCGTATGCCATGCTCGATATCGATGATGTACTGTATCTGAATCCTTCCGGAGTCGATCGGGAAACCCTGGGATGGGGTGATCAGCTCCGGAACCGGATCGGAGACATGGCGTATGACGATGCCAATGGTGTGCTCTATGTGCTGGAGTTATATGCAAATGGCGCGGCACCCGTCGTTCATGTTTGGGACGTGGGGGATTGATCGGCTGGCCGGTGCGAATGGTATCGCGTCCGGAGCATTCCGCCGCTTGATTTTGATCCGTTGTATCGATTAATCTTCGGGACTTGAATGGACGTTTGAATGGATGATGAATCAATCCTTCCTTCCGGACTGAAACGACGATGCGACCGATACCTCGATGGTTCAGAATATGGCACAGGAAGCAGAAAAGGATGAAGCATGCCCTGATCGGCACCTACTTCCATCGGCTATTCGGTGAGCGCATCTTTCATCACGAGATTTGGAAGCCCGACCAGCGGTCCATGGCGGCCGGGCTGGCGCTGGGATTATTCATCGCGTTTACGCCGACGATCCCATTCCAGATGATTTTAAGCATCATTGGAGCCGTTGTTTTGCGTGTCAATCTGCCCATTGCATTGGCCGCGTGCTTCATCACCAATCCGGTGACGGCCGTTCCGATCTACCTCGCCGCTCACCAGCTCGGTCAGTTTCTGATCGAGTCGACGGCGTTCGAATCGTTCATTCTCGGCCACTTCAAATTTCATCACCGGACCGGTGAGTTCATGCGGCAGAGTATCTACCTGTGGACCGGTTCGCTGATCTTTTCCAGCACATCGGCGGTTCTCGGGAACGCGTGCGTGCATATCATCGGGAATTTTAATCGCCGGATGAAGCGGGCATACGACGAAAAAAAACAGCGCCAGCAGGACCAGGACAACGAAGTCGCGTGATGGGTCGATTCCCGAGTGGTAATACACCGTTGCGATCTGCCGAAGCATGCGTATAATACCGGGAAGATCGGCTCTAAAAATGGGTTTCATTCTTTAACAGGAGGATTTTGATAGTGAAAACGAATGGTGTGTTTCTGGCTGTTGCGTTGTGTTTACTCGCTCTCACCCTTGTCCCGGTGCACGGCGCAACCTACTCCGTCCAGTGTGATCCCGGCGGGTTTTATCCCGCTAATATCACCATCAATGAAGGAGATACCATCGAGTTTTACAACTATACCGGGTTCAGCCTGCTGACGGTGTACCATGTATCCGGACCCTGCTCGAGCTGGATAATCGACATTCCGAACAACGGATATACACCGATTACGTTCAATTGTGGACCGGGAACAGAAAGTTATGCCGACAGTACGTTCGGGTTCACCGGAACGATTACGATCAATCCACCGCCGGAACCGACGCCGACACCGAATCCCGATTTGCCGGCGACGACAACAACCGGCGTCTTCATTGCCCTGACGCTGATCTCGTTGCTGATGGTGGTTCCTACGTTCCGTAAATAACACCGGCGGCACATGGAACGCCGACCGGAAGGTGCACGGCCCGATGGGATCGAAGGCATGTCCGTCATGGATTGGTGTGCCAGGTAACCAGATCCCAGGCGAGGAGTTCGAAGGTAATCGCATCGAAGCAGGCACCAGCAAACCGGATGGTATCCGGTAAAATGATGTCCGGAGGCCAATCGAACGCCAGCAGGACATGATAACGGTATTCTTCGGACCGGATCATCCAGCTGTCCCACTGAACATCGCGGGTCCAGCCCGGGTGGAACCAGATGTCGCCGGCGATATCGAGCACAATGAATTCCAGGCAATCGATGGTTTCGGCTGTCGGATTTCCCATTCGGGATTCCAGGATGAACCGGTCCCCGGCAGACAACGCCGTGTCGGGCATGAACAGGCGGTAATGCAGTGACCGGGGTACCACCTCATCGACAACCTCAAACCATTGGGCATGGCGCCCGATGTTGGCTGTTCCGTATTGCATGGCAGCCACACCGCCGTCACCCCATCCGTCGCCCCAGGAGTTTCGTACGAGCCACGCGCCGGCACCATCGCACAGCGTATCGTCCCACCCGACGAGAACCACGCCATGATTGATGGATTTAGTCCCCGGATTGGCATAGCAGCCCCCCGAGTACATCATAAAATCGGAATAGACAGTCATGCTGCACGACAGGCAACCATGAACCATCAGGGCATACTTCAGTGACGGTATCGAGTAGGGAACGGGATAGGCTCCCGCCACCCATCCCACAGGTTCACATGTTTCCTGGGAACATGGGTTTTCGCCTCCGGTGAAAGGATAGTCTTCGGACAGTACGGCTCCGTAATCCCGGAGCGCAGTCCAACCATCGATAAATCCACCGGAACAGCCGTACCCGCTGGTGTTGCACTCGATCAGGTGCTGCTCGGATAGACTGAACGGAATACCGGTTGCGATGAGGAACGCCGATTCGGCAGCGCCGATGAGACTGAATGCCCAGCAGGGATAGCACCCCGGCGTCATACCCTGGTCTTTCACCGGGGTCATACCGCCGGTGACCCGCCAATCGAACACGGCTGGAAACGTCATGGTTTCAACCAGTGGATCGGGTGCGGGCCACCTATCCGCCGATGTCCCGGCCACCGGACAGGAATACCCGGATTGTCCGGCATGTCCGGTCTCCCCGTTGGATGACGGAACGTCGGCAATCAGGCATACGATGATGGTGAAACCGGTCAAAACAGATCGGGTGCGGTGGCCTTTCTTTGTCATGCTGAATCTCCTTCTGCAGGACTGGACGCGATGGTCCATGGATTGAGAATCGGGATGATTCCCGCTTCAAACGCGGCCGTTTTCCGGGTCACCAGAATCAAGTGATGCGTGTAGGCAGTGGCAACAATGAGGCTGTCGCGAAACGAAACCGCCTGCCCGGTAGTGGCGAGATGGATTTGAACCAGTCCCCAGTTATCGGCGGTGGACGTGCAGATCGGTAGGATTCGATCGGAGTATTCCCTGACCAGTTCGGTCATCCACTCGATGAGTGTATCTTTATGGGTGGAATCCGGGAGGGTGGTGATGGCTTTTCGGAGTTCGCCGATGGTCAATGCGTTGATGAACAATCGGCTGGACGGAATTTTGCGGAGCCAGTCGGTGACGCGGGGATCGGGTGCATCGGAGAGCAATTCGGTTAGGACGCAGGTATCGAGCAGGTAGTTCATGAGGATTTGTTTTCGTCTATGGGATCGTCCGCCGGGGATCGATCGTTGATGGATTCGAGGGTTTCCGGTACGGCATCGTGGTTTGGATTCTCACGTGAGGCTTCGTGGATGGCTGCGGATGCGGGGATGGCGGGAGCATCCAGCAGGAACGCCCGGAACGATGGTTTCCGGGTGATGAGTTTTTCGTATGTTTCCGCTGCCAGGACGACAACGGCATTGCGTCCTCGCCGGGTCACCCATTGGGGACCGGAGTTCAGAGCATCTTCAACGAGTTGACTGAATTGGGCTTTGGCATCCTGCAACTGCCAGGTGGATTTCATAAGGAACCTCCCTTCCTTGGTCGCACTAGTCAGACTAGTCTGTTTGATAATCGATGTCAAGAGAAAACACTCACTGGAGTCCGAAAGGGGTGAGCCGGTGGGAGTTCCGTGCTCGAATGCTGATTTCTAACGAGTCGTACTATTCGTTCCGAGTAAGAACCGAATGGATTGGAAAATCAGTTCCGATGGACTCGAAAATCAGTTCCGGACGAGTTCCACGCGCCGGTTCTGAGCCCGGCCGAGTTCGGTATTGTTTTCCGCGACGGGCCGGGATTCCCCGTATCCTTCGGTTTTCAACCGATTGCCGCCGATTCCTTTGCTCTGAAGATACGCTTTGACCGCATCCGCCCGTTGCCGGGACAGGTCGAGATTGCGGTTATCCGATCCGATCGAATCGGTGTGCCCCTCGATTGTCAGGGTCCACGCCGGTTCGGACGACAACAAGGCGACGACTTCGTCGAGAATCGGCAGGGATTCCGGCCGTATCGCAGCGGCATTGAAATCGAATCGAATACCGTACAGTCGCGCCCGCTTGTCTCCGGAAAGCTGCTTTCGCAATTCACCGCCGACCGACCCGGCCCAGTGGGGACATCCACCCACTTCCAAACTGGTGCGTGTGCCGTTCCAGGCACCATTGGGTGCTTCACCGGCATTCTCCGCATGCCACCAGTATCCCTGGAACGTCCTGCCGTCCTCGGCAAAAACCATCACAGCCGGTCCGTCCGTTTCGGCGATGTTTTCGCCGGGTTCTCCCGATTCATGCCAGGTCAGTTTCATGACCCGGCCTTCAACCGTTCCCTCGAGCAATCCGCGATTGTATTCATAACAACCGGTCAGTGCCGACCCTTGCTGTCTGAGATGGAACGTTGAGAACGTGCTGTCGTAATTACCGGAAACGGAGACGGGTGCTGGCAGGTCCGTGCGCAGGCCGATTCCACGAAACGAGAACAGCTCGGTATAGTTCGGGCTGCCGTGATTGTTCAGCAGTGTCAATCGCACCCAGCGGGCGGGTAATCGTTGCTCCACGTCGAACCGCTGGTTGTCGGTCGCATCGGCCAGCGATGCGGTCAACACCGTCACGAAACCCTCCGATGCCGATGAACCCGATACCTCCACCGTCACATCCCGGGCACCGGCTCCCGCTTCATCGGCCGATGCCGTATCGAATTCAAACGATTCGAACGTCGTCTGCCAGCCCAGGGCGATGACAAACCCATTGGAAACGGTCTTTCCCTCGGCACTCGCCCAGCCCGTCGCCGGGCTTCCATCAAGCATGCACTCCGCGATCCATCCGGTATAACACTCCGGCGTGACCAATGGGAACGCCCCTTCCTGAAGAGACAAAATATTCACCCGTGCCGGCTCCTGCAATTCCGGTAACGCCACCGGTTCTGCCGCCCCTGCGCCAGCCATCACCCCCTGGAACACAGCCAAAACGATACCCAACGCACTTCGTATCCATCGTTTCATCACCCGTCTCATCACCCGTTTCCTCCTGTTTCCTGCAGGTCATGCAGCTCACGTTTACGGCGTCACGCCACCGAACGCTTCTGACATTCCATATACCGAAATCATCCATCGGCGCTGGGTGAACTGTCAAGAAGGAACGGCTGCCCCGGGTTCACGGCAGCTCGATGCCTGACTCCGTGTTCACATTGATTCTTATTGGGATCTCTGGCATACTTTTCGGCGAAGAATGTCCAGTCTCACGGTCATAGCCAGGAAAGGGTAGAAACGATGTCAAAACAAAGACGTATTGTCGTCATCGGCGGGTCAGCCGCCGGACCGAAAGCCGCGGCAAAAGCCCGCCGCATGGATCCCATGGCGGAGATAACCATCATTCAGAAATCGTCGGATTTGTCCATGGCGTCCTGTGGATACCCGTATTACGTCGGCGGGTGCTTCGAAGACCGCAATCAGCTGCTGTGCACGCCGACCGGCGTGGTCAGGGATCCTCGATTTTTTCTCGATGCGAAAGGAATCAATGCGATAACCGACACGGAAGTCACTGCCATCAACCGGACCGGTAAAACCGTTACGACGCGTCATGGTGTGACCGGTGAAATCGCGGAAATTCCCTATGACAAGCTGGTCATCGCCACGGGAGCCACCCCGATTCTTCCGCCGGTTCCGGGAGCAGATCTCGATGGAATCACGACGCTGCAATCCATGAAGGACGCCGACTATCTGCGAAAAGTGGCCGATGAGAAACGCATTGCGGCTGCCGTGGTCGTCGGTGCGGGGTTGATCGGTGTCGAAACGTGCGAAGCATTGAATCTCGCCGGAATCAATATCACAGTGGTCGATATGTTACCGCAGGTGCTGATGTTCCTCGACTGGGAAATGGCGAAGCTTGTCGAGAATCATATGAAAGCTGCTGGCGCGCATATCATTACGGGGAATCCCGTCGTGGAATTTCTCGGGGTTGACGGCAAACTGACGGGCGTTAAACTGAAAAATGGAACCGAACTGCCATGCGAACTGGCGGTCGTTGCCACCGGTGTTCGGCCCGCCAGCCGCCTGGCAGCGGATGCCGGACTGGAAATCGGTGCCACGCGGGGAATCGTGGTCAATGAATACCTGCAAACATCGGATCCGGATATCTATGCCGCCGGCGACTGCATTGAAACCACGAACCTCCTGACTCGCAAGAAAATCCATGCACCCTATGGCGACCTGGCGAATCTCCAGGGACGGGTCGTCGGCCAGAATGTCATTCTCGGCAATCATGAGGTCTTTCCGGGCACCTACCAGACGGGTATCTGCAAGGTTTTCAATTTCAGCGCCGGTGTGACGGGACTGTCGGAACGATGCGCCCGGGAAGCCGGTTTCGATACGGTCTCCGTTATCTATGCGGCTCCGGACAAACCCGGGTTCATGGGAGGCAAACTGCTGGTCTTGAAAATGGTCGCCGATGCCGCAACCGGACGGCTCCTCGGCATGCAATGTGTCGGACCCGGCGATGTGAGCAAACGGATCGCTTCCGCTGCCATGGCATTGCACGGCAAACTGACGATCAAGGAGCTGACCGTCGCCGATCTCCCCTACGCTCCACCGTTCTCGCCCGCCATCGATAACTTCATCGCCTGCGCCCACGTCCTTGAAGATAAAATGACCGGGCAGATGAAAGGCATCTCCGCAGCGGAAGTCAAAGCGAAAGTGGATGCCCGTGAACCGATCTATCTCCTGGATACCCGTGACCCCGACGAGTATCAAGCCATGCGTCTCGGTATCGGGGAAGTCTTGATCCCACTGGGTGCTCTGCGTACCCGGCTGCATGAATTGCCGGAAAACAAAAACCGGGAAATTATCTGTTATTGCAAAATTTCCCTGCGGGGATACGAAGCAGCACGGCTCCTTGAAGGCTATGGCTGGACAGATGTGAAAGTCATGGAAGGCGGCATCATGGCGTGGCCATTCCCCCGGGAAAAGTAACCGCCGGACACGGAATCGGCGACGGGCCCCGGACCATCGGAAAGCCGTGACGACAAACTGCCATAAGAACACAGGAGGAAACCATGGCGAACGTGATGACCATCGATGAGATATTGGATTTCGCGATTGATTCGGAACAGGCGGCCATCGAACTGTACGTTGCCCTGGCCGCCACCACCCGGCGGCAGGCCATGAAGGCTGTTTTCGAGGCCTTTGCCGAGGAAGAGCGAAAGCATAAAAAACTGCTGTTTTCGGTGAAAGAAGGCAATCGCGTGTTGAAACCCGGTGCAGAACCCGTTGTCGATCTGAAGATCAGCGATTATACGGTCGGCGACACACCGGATCCGGATGCCGATTACCAGACGATTTTGCTGTTCGCAATGAAGAAAGAAAAAGCGGCTTTCCGTCTGTATACGAATCTGGCCGCACAGGTGGATGATGCCGGTGTTCGAGATATGCTGTTGGGCCTCGCCCAGGAGGAAGCCAAGCACAAACTGTATTTCGAAACCGAGTATGATGAGGTCATTCTCCGGGATAACTAGCCGTTTCCCATCACATACATCCACGCAACGGACTGGAAAGCGCATCGCAGGGGTTTCCGGAGACCGGCTCCGGGGCGCGATTGTGATATGCGCATGGAACGGTCGACCGAGCTGAAAGCAAACCGGGATTGAATATAATGAAACATGCATCCAACGAGTCAAAACAAGCCCCAACCCAACCATCTCCAACCCAACCATCTCCAGCAAAACCATCTCCAGCAAAACAATCTCCAACGAAACAAGCTCCAGCGAAACAAGCGACTTCCTCCACCCACACCCCCTGGCATTGTCTCTCGGTTTCCGAGATTCAGACAATGCTTCAGACGTCCGATGCCGGATTATCGTCAGCGGATATCCTCGAGCGGACCGCTCGATTCGGTCCCAATGAACTCATCGAAAAGCGGCGCAAACCCGTATGGAACATGTTTCTCGATCAGTTCACGGATTTCATGATCGTTGTGTTGATCGCCGCAGCGGTGGTTGCCGGCGCGCTCGGTGAATTATCCGATGCAATCGCCATTGCCGTGTTGATCCTGCTGAATGCCGTGCTTGGGTTTGTTCAGGAGTACCGGGCGGAAAAAGCGATGGCAGCGCTGAAGAAGATGGCCGCCCCATCGGCTGCCGTCCACCGTGACGGCCGGCCTGGACTGGTTGAAGCAATCACCCTGGTTCCCGGCGATCGTGTCGTCCTGGAAGCTGGAAACGTCGTTCCCGCGGATATTCGGCTGGTCGAAACCGTGCAACTCCGCATCGACGAGGCCGCCCTGACCGGTGAATCACTGCCGGTGGAAAAACGCACCGCACCGATTGACGATCCCGGCGCGCCGGTGGGCGACCGGATCAACATGGCATTCAAAGGAACACGGGTGGCTGCCGGCCGGGGACGCGGAATTGTTACGGAAACCGGTATGCGGACAGAACTCGGCCGAATCGCATCGCTGTTGCAGGACCAGGGAGAAGGCCGAACACCCCTTCAGAAACGGCTGGCAGCGTTTGGAAAAAAACTCGCCATCGCCGTCCTCATGATCTGTGTCGTCGTGTTTATCACAGGTCTGCTCCGCGGTGAACCTCCCCTCCTGATGCTCCTCACAGCCATTTCACTGGCTGTCGCTGCTATCCCGGAAGCATTGCCGGCGGTCATCACGATCTCCCTGGCTCTCGGCGCGAAAAAACTGGTCCGGCAACATGCATTGATTCGGACATTACCGGCGGTGGAAACACTGGGATCCGTCACGTATATCTGCTCCGACAAAACCGGCACGCTGACCATGAAC
>JAFGMN010000355.1 GCA_016927515.1 candidate division CSSED10-310 bacterium
CAGGCGACCCGGCGAAATGACCCGTGCGAAAATGCCGTCCGTCGGCATGATGCACGCGCCCACTTCCTGGAAAACCGCACATCCATGATGGCAGGCTTTCCCGATTTGCGTGACTTCGAGTTCCACTGTGCCGATCCGGAACCGATCCAATACCGCCACTCGATTCAAATCGATACCCCGCGTGGTGATGTTCTCCGCAAACTCCCCCCACGTAAACCGCCGGTTCAGTGTCCGTGCGAACGCTTCGATATTCTCCGCCGCCAGCAAGCTGATCTGACGATGCCAGACCCCGGCGTGGGCATCCGCCGATATCCCTCGATCCGTGACCATGACTTCCGCCACGGGCTGCTTTACGGTACCCTTCTCCTGTGAAATGTTGAGCGATTCAATCGAAAACGATACCGGCTGGATCTTATTCATCATGCTTCTCCTTCGAAACCAGTTCGATTCCGGTGATCACCATCCGCTTGTCCACGGCCTTGCACATATCATACACCGTCAGGAGCGCGACGGAAACCGCTGTCAGCGCTTCCATCTCAGCGCCGGTCCGGCCGTGACACCGTACCGAGGCCGTCACGGATACACCGTCATCGGTTAATCGGGCCCGGACGGAGATCACGTCGGAGATCAGTGGATGACACAGCGGGATCAACTCGGCTGTCCGCTTCGCTGCCTGAATGCCGGCAATCTCCGAGACAGTGAGGACATCTCCCTTTTTATTGGCCGCCTCCGCCACATGAGTCCGGGTTTCAGCCTGCATCAGAATGGTTCCCCGAGCTGTTGCCGTCCGGATCTGCATCGGTTTTTCGCCGACATCCACCATGCGCGCTCGCCCCCCTTCATCGATATGGCTTAACCGTTCCATCCCCTCTGTCTCCCGCTCCCGTCGTCTGGTTTCTGCTCCTGCTTCCCGATACTGTGCACCACCGAATACCCCCTGTTTTTTCAGCCGCCAATAAAATTCATGCCGATAATCGAGGTGCCTTTTCCGTATTCCGGCTTGCTCACTATCGCCCGATGGATTGCTTCGGCTGCGCCTAACGTCCGAACACTGAACATCGTGTCGTCCATCAGGCAACTGCGGACCCAGCCGTTGCTCGTCAATCGCAACCGGTTGCATACCCGGCAATTTCTTCGATCGGAATGTTCAACGACAGCGAAATCACCGGCCTGCAAATCCATTTTTTGGATCCTTCGTGAAAAACAGCCCCGGGCTGCGGCAAACGCCTCGACTTCCCGGGCGTCCCTGTCGGACTCTCCCGGAAACACGACAATATTCAACTTGACCGGCGTCATGTCCGCTTCAAGTGCCGCATCGATACCCCGTAACACATCGCGCACATCGCCTCCCCGCGTGATGTCCCTAAACCGGGCCGGATTCAACGTATCCAGGCTGATATTGGCCCGATCCACGCCTGCCTGTTTCAACGGTATCGCCATCGGCGCCAGCAATGATCCATTGGTCGTCAATGCGATTTCTTCCACGCCGGAAACGTCCCGGATCAGTGTCACCAGATTCGTTAATCCCGGTCGTACCAACGGTTCACCACCGGTCAGCCGGAACCGAGTGATGCCGGCCGCCACTGCAGCAATGACCACATCCCGGATTTCTTCATACCGCAGGATCGATTCATGGGGGATATAAGAGACTCCCGATTCGGGCATGCAATAGACACATCGGTAATTGCATCGATCGGTCACGGATATCCGCATGACAGTGATCATCCGACCGAAAGGATCGATCATTTAATGATCTCCTCGTAGGATCGCAGAGTAATCGGCCAGAACGGGATGATTCGACCGGCGTCCACGGCGGAGATCCCTGGATCGATCAACGCAAACCCATCGCAATGAGACAAAGCGGACAGATGAGCCGATCCATGATATGGAACCGTACGGATCCGAACCGTTCGATCCGGAGCTGTCACTAGACGCGCCGGTATGAACTCCAACCGCTCCGTTTTTTTTCGGCTCCAGGGGGCATCCATCGGCAACGGAATCGTTCGAAACCGAGTGTGGCCTCCCTGCAAGGCAATGATGGCCGGCAAGGCGAACAGGTGGTACATTACGTACGTGGACACGGGATTACCCGGAAATCCAAATGCCAGGCAGTCCGGATGCGTAGCGAACGTCATGGGTTTTCCCGGTTTGACACGGAGCCGGGAAAAGTGGATGGAAAAATCGCAGCGAACCAACGAATCCGGAATGAAGTCAAAAGCGCCTTCGGAAACACCCCCGCTGAATGCGATGATGTCCGACGCCGGTATGGCCCGGCGAACAGAATGCTCGGTTTCCTCTGGATCGTCCTGCAGCCGACAGCATTCGACGATCTCGGCACCACCGGTGAGAAACAGGCTGCGCATCATGGGACCGTTCGAATCGAAGATTTTCCCGGGTCCCCACTCGGACATGGCCGTTACGAGTTCATTGCCGGTCGAAAAAACAGTGACACGGGGACGACGGAAAACGGGTACGATTTCGATTCCCCCTGAAATCAGAACGGCCAACATCTGGGCGTCGATCCGATTTCCCCGGGTGGCCAGAAGATCACCGGAACGGATGTCTTCACCCCGCCGACAGATGTGTTTCGTGGTTGACGGTGTGACGATCATCATGCCGTCCGGGCGCATTCGCGTGTGTTCCACCGGCACAACATAGCCAGTGTTGTGCGGCACCGGCGCTCCTGTCATGATCCGGTAACACGTTCCCGGAGTCAGGATCGAACCGGCGACGTCTCCCGCCTGGATCGTTCCAATGACGGTGAACACCTTCGAGGGATCGTCCGGAGGGATGGCGAAACCATCCATTGCCGATTTATCGAACGGCGGCAGATCGATGCGGGAATGCAGATCACGGGCAACATGCCGGTTGAGTGCGTCGCGAACCGGGATGGATTCCTCTCCGGTCACCCGGGTGGATAGGACGTGTTCTGATATGCTTAAGGCTTGTTCAAGAGGAATCATGGACACTATATCTCCCGCACCGATGTTTCCGGGCTCCGGTTCGTGATTCCCGTTCTGTTAGGCGAATCGATGATACCGGAGTTTATCGTGTGACCCGTCACTTACCGGACACGGCGGAAATAGTTCCGGATCCGGTGAAACTGACCGGTTCGCAGAGCCTGAAGCCCTTTCCCGATCAATCGCATTTTATCGGTGATTCGCCGCAGAATGTCAAAAAGGGGTCCGAATACAGGCCGGTCGAGGATGGTAGCGGGAGCCTTTCCGAGAAAACGCAGCAGGCGGCGGGGAATCCACCGGATATCGGTGAGATAGATCAGATAATTCAGGTAGCGGCCCTTTGGAATGAAAAACGGTTTGCGATAGACCTGACGATCGAAATCGGTCAGCAGGCCTTCGTCGAGCGCTTTCCGGGCGAGATCGGTGCCGGGATACAGTGTGAGGGAGGCAAGGCAGAGCTGAAATTCGCCGGGAATCCGGGTCAACAGTTCCAGGGTGGCGCGGACGTCATCGCGAGTTTCCCAGGGGTTGTCGAGGATGACGTGATAATGCGGTTTCAGAAGCCGGTGACGATATGCGTGAACGCGGTGGACACCGTCGAGAATCCGCTCGTTGGATTCCGGTCGATGATACATCTGTCGAATTCGCTCGCTGCCGGTCTGGATCCCCATTTCAATAAAGACGAGCCCTGTTTCAACGAACATATCCAATTGCTCCCGCGTCAACGTGGACGGGCTGGCCTGAGCATACCACGGTAACCCGATCTCCTCCTTCAGTCTTCGGCACACCCGTTCGAGATCGTTTGCCGGCATAGCCGTGAAGACATCATCGAAAAAATGAATTCCCTGAATGAATGGAAACCGGCGGGTCACGTCGAGCAGTTCTCCCATCACATGGTCCGGGCTGCGGAACCGCAGGTAGCGGGGACCGGGAAACTGCTCGGCGCGGATGCGATTTGCGCAGTAGGTGCACCGATGCGGACATCCGCGGGAAGTCATCGTTCGAAACACTGTCAACGCGCCACCCCCCGGAGCGGGCATCAACGGCAAAATTCTCTGCATCGTCGGTGGTGTCAGTGGCAGGATTTCATGTGCCAGCGGGTCCAGCACGAAGTGGTTTTCCGGCCCCATATCCATCCACGGCAGGCTGTCCAGGTCGTCGATATGGGGAAGCGGTCCAGCGGCACCCGGATCCGGCTGACTCCGCGTCAACAAACCCCGTATCGGAGCAATCCTGTCTGATCCATCCATCGCGTTCAGCAGCTCTTCCAGCACGGTTTCGCCTTCGCACAGGCAGACAGCGTCGGCATGATTTAAACCATCCGCCGGATCCACCTCCGCATGGATTCCACCCCAAACCGTCATGGTCTCTTGCGCCTGTCGGACGGCCTGGGTCAGTTGAATGGCCCGGTCGCGATACTGCGACATGAATGAGAACGCAACGAGATCCGATCCGGCAGTGATATCGAGAATGGCAGCGACGATATCCGGTGGATAGACATACCGGTATGTTCCGGAGTGGGTTAAGTGATCGATGCCGCCGGGGAGGAAGATGCAGCGAACGGTATGGCCCCGGTGTTTGAGCCAGGCAGACAGGGCACGAACTCCGAACGCGCTGATGTCCGGGGGTGTCGGTGTGATAAAGGTGACGACACGGGCAGTCATGGATCTACACGAGGAGACTTGCCCAGGCGGTAACAACGGTATTGATGGAGATGTCATCCATGCTATGGTGTTTTTGCCATCCAACCAAGTCGTCTTCCAGGGGTGCACCCGGTGGACCGTGTTGCACGAGAACAGGTGATGTTCGGCTCAGGGGCCGAATAATCCGTGGATCCATTTTGCCGAACAGCACGACGAGTGGGCAGTTCAATGCGGCTGCGGCATGAGCCGGGCCGGTGTCCAGGCTGATCATGCTGTGGGCCATGGACAGCAGCGCCAGCATCGGGCGCAGACCGAGAGTGAGATCGGATACCCGGTGATCGTTGACTTCATCAGCGATACCGGCAGTCAACGGCTGTTCTTCGGCATTGCCAGAGATCAGCACGCGTTTGTCCGGTGACAGAATCAGTATCTCCTGTATCAACCGCACCCATCGTTCCTCGGGCCAGAACTTTCCTTTCGAAACGCGGCGCCGTTTGTTCATGCATTTGCGGAATCCCGGCTGGACCACCACATACTGCCGGCCGCTGAAATCCATTCGATCCAGAATCCGGCGCACATGATCCTTTTCCTTTTCCGTGACCTGCAATTCCGTTCCCCGATTGTAATCCGGCGAGACCGATCCGGTGATGTCGGCAAAACCGCCCAGACGCGCCATGTGATCGACGACATGCTCATTCACCCGGCGCTCCACCGTCAAATCCGACGCCGTAGCTGTGACGCCGGCCTTTTCCAGAATCCGATGACTGATTACATCCGATTGCGCCAGATACACCGGTCCCGGCGGCCGATTTCGCAGGTAGTCGACAAGCAGTTGTTTCGGCCGGTTCAGTATATACGGTGTTTTGTTGCTTTGAATCGTCCGGATTGATCCCACAAACGGCAGGTTGATCAGCAACTCGGAAACGAAACTACCCCGGCCGATCACTTCGCAGGGGGTTCCATGGCATTCCGCCAGGGCCCGAAGCAGCGGTGTCGTCAGAATCATGTCACCCATCGCTCCAAACCGGATGAGCAAAGGGACTCCGATACACTCCCGGGCTCTATCCATCCCGGCTTTCCCGGTGTGAGGTTGAACAAGAGAAACCCCCGTTGAAGATATCACCATGACCGCCAGTCACTCTCTCTTTCCGCTTTGGAACGCCTGTTCCAAAAACGGCATTCTACTCGATTCCTTCGCCGGGTTCCACTCGGAAAAAACAAACAACCTGTTCATGTTTTCCGTATTGATTGTCAGTGGGTGCCCTGGATGGATGGCATCAACCAAGGGAGAGTGAAACGATGAGACGAAAAACGGGATTCATGCTGATTGCAATCGGAATGGGGATCGCGGTAAGTGCGGCGATCGCGCAGGAACCGTCGATGACGGCCCGGGAAAAGGCCGGAAAAATCCTGGACACGCTTCTGCTGGATACACCGCATGTGTATATCTTGCCGAGTCATCAGATCCAGGCGTTCCATTTACCGGAGACCGGCTGGGTGTATACCGGAAACATCACAATGGATTCAAGGGCAGGGATTGGCGGCGGAATACCGGTCCATGCGATTCGATGGGCAGGGCCCATGAAATTGACCAAACTGCACATGCTCGGGAAGTTATCGGCACTGTCGCGATTGTCGGAACTGGCCAAACTGGCCGATGTTCCTGCGTTAAAAGAGTCGGGCGTGGATTTTTCGGAGTTGGCGAAGTTATCGGAGCTGGCTGAATTGAGTGCGTTGTCGAAACTGGCCGAGGCGGATTCTGGACCGGGTATGGAATGGGTCGAGACGCTCGCCGGATTGGATGATGAAATGAAAGTGGAAGGCGACGATGAATCCGGGGAAGGAACGGTGATCATACTCAGGGACAAGGTGAAGTCGTGCGAATCCGGTACTGGGAGTCCGGGGGTTCGGGCGAAAGGAAAAACGGATAAAGAACGCCTCGATGCGTTCAAGATCGAGTTGGTGGAGACGCTGACGGCGCATGCGGAGTTGTTTGCTGGCGAGACCGGCGATTCGTTGGTTACGGTGATTCTGCAGGTGGGCGATGACGGCTTTAAAACCATCCAGGGCGCTGATTATCTGCGCACCCAGATTCCCGCTGACCGGCTGGTAAAGCTCAAAGGAGCGTCTGCTTCCGATCCGAAAACCATCGAGGCGTTTCGTTTTAACTGGTGATGCATCCATCAGGTGATGCACCCGCTTCCGGGGTTCCGGGCTTTTGTCCGGAGCCCTTTTTTTGTAGAGTGTTTCCGGTTGACGGCAAACGATGAAGGAGAGACCACATGGGGCACGTAGGGCGGAAAGTCGGATGGCATCGGGCGGTGTTCTTTCCTGCTGCGTTCGCATTGTTTCTACCGTCGTTTCGTACGCCGGCCATGCTTGATGATTTTGTCTATTTCCTGTGGTTTGACAGCACGCGATGGCGGCACGTGGCATCCCTTCTCGATCCGCGAAACGGGTATATCTGGATTCGTCCCGTGGCGACATTTTTGTATTATCTCGAGTATCAGTTCACCCAGGAAACGATGATTGGATACCGGCTGGCGGGCATATTCTGGCACGCCGCGATTGCTGTGACGGTGACGGTATGGGTCCGCCGCTCGCTTCGGCAGACCGATAGCACGGCAATCGCCGCAGGATGGCTGTTTCTGGTCCATCCGGCCGCTGTGCAGGCCGTTTGCTATCCATCAGCGCGGGGCGAACAGCTGTTTTTACTGACGGGTCTGTGGAGTTTGATCCTGTTCAGCGATGCTGCAACGGGTCGGGCCGGGATGCGACGGGCGGTGATTGCCGGGGGCGGCCTGCTGGTGTTGTCGCTGCTGTCCAAGGAGACCGCTGTGGGATGGGCGGTTATTCTCGGTCTGTTTTTATGGATAGAAAGACCCGGGTTACCGACTTCGAACCCGATCCGGATCCCATGTATGACTGCGGGTTTCATCACGGGAGCTTACCTGGTCGGCCGCACCACCGTGATGAGCGGGATCGGAGGATACGGCTGGATGTCCCGGTCCGGGCTGCCCCCGCTCCGCCTGGCAGGTGAATCCATCCTCTGGATGATCCATGTGCTGCCTCGCGCGCATTTTTTTCCTGTATCGCCCGGTTTGCACGGTATCGCGCCATGGATGGAGACCCTGACGACGGCATTGACGATCGGGATCATCTGCCTGGCAATGCTCCGGCCGAACCAATGGCGATTCGGTATCGTAAGTCTCGGTTTTCTCGCCGTTTCACAGGCTCTCGTCACCGCCGTATTTGCTGGTAGTGATCCCGATATTCTTGCACCCCGATATCTCTATATGGGGTCCGTTGCAGTCGCATCGGTCCTGGCGGGTCTGCTCGTTTCGGCAAATAGCGCCGACGGCGGTCAACCGGACACGGGAAACCGATGGCGCCGGATCAGTGTCCGGTTGATGCTGGTTATCCTGGTGGTGGCATGGACACACGCTCAAATCCGGTTTCAGCGGGATTTCAGGCACGCCGGTGAGATCACCGGGGCGGTGCTGACCCTGACCGAGCAGCTGTGCAATCATTTACAGTCCGGAGGCGAAATCGATATCTATCATGTTCCGGAACGGGCGGGCGCATTCACGATCCATATCCCCAGCCGGACCCTGTCAATTTTCAACCTGGCGGGACACCGGAATTGCGGACTGGCCGTGCAGTTCAATATGGCCGCCGGACAGGATCCGGAGCATTGGTTCCGCTACATGGACGATCTCCCGGGCCGAATCGGCGTCACCAATAAAAAACCACCCAACTCCGCGCTTCGATCCGAGTCCACTGCGATCGTCCCGTTGGTAATCGATTTCGCAGAGATGTATCCGGAATTCGTGGATTCCGAAAACCATTAACGGCATTTTTTCAACAGGACCTATTTTTTCAGCATGGCCTCGAGGTCTTCTTCCAGCGCTTGCAGATCCTCTTCATGTTCGACTTCATCCTGCAGAATCTGAAGCACCATGTTATACGTGACGGGATCGGCTTCACGGGTCAGTTTGAGCAACTGACTGTAGACATCGATGGCGCACTGCTCACCCAGAATATTCTGCTCGAGTATTTTCCGGACGTGAAAATCCGAAGGCGCATGATACCCGCAGTTCGAGTGTGTGTACCATTCATTCGGTTCCAGGAGCGGTGTGCCGCCAAGCTGGAGAATCCGGTTGGCCACCATATCCGCATGCCGTAACTCGTCGGCGGCGTGTTGAAGCAATTCCGCAATCAGGGCGTCCTTCATGGGTCCCATGACGACCTTGGCGCCGATCCAATATTGATAATAAGCCAGCCATTCATCGGCGAATGCCTTGTTCAGTAAACCGATTAATTTATCGACATCCATACCGATAATCGATCGTCCTCGAGTTCCCATGAAAACCTCCTTTACACACAGCGTGTGACCGGTCCAGAGAACCGGTCCCGAAAACAAGGGTTCCGCGGGCGTGTCCCGCGATCCATCGTGATCCGGTCCTATTCCAATCGGGATAACCGGGAATTTCAGCTATCAGTATAACTCCCGAAGAGGGGTTCGTTCAACCGGATGTAACCCCGGATGTAACCCCGGCTTGTAACCCCCGGGTTGTAACCTTGGGTCCGGTTGAAGGTCTCAGGCAAATGGAGGATAGATATGAAACCGATGTGTCGATTGGTCAAAGACTGCCAGCCGCGTAAAAGCTGGAAATTTCTGGAACGTGCGATATCACCGACCCATTTCTGCGATCGATGCGGTCGATCGGCAAATACGGTCAATGCCTTATGTGATCCGGTAAAATTCAAGTGACACGATAGCGCGTCGTACACCGGCATTCGCCTTTTTGATCGGGATTTGCTACATCCCGGGATATGGCACGTTCTCCAAGTTCACCTGTACAATCGACGATCCTCGTTACCGGCGGAAACGTACTGGTCAAGGCATTTGCATTCCTGGCCACGGTTCTCATGATGCGCGGATTCACTCCGGCGGAATTCGGGCAGATCATGGTGATGGTTTCACTGATGAGTATTCTTCCGGTATTTCTCGATTACGGTTCCGGCAACAGTTTCCTGAAGTTCTATCCCACGATGAAAAGACAGGGAATGATGGATCGGAAAGCGGAATTGCTGGGTGCAACGTTGCTGTTCCGGATCGTCATGGGTGTTATCCTGTTTGGAGTGGGTTTACTGATAGCTCGGCCGTTGGCGGAATTGCTGTTGAAGTCCCCGGATTTTCAGCCGGTGATCGTTGTCGCCCTGGCCGGCGGATGCGCTGGATCATGTCTTCAGTTTTTCCAGGTGATTTTTCAATCGGATGAACATTTCCCGCGCCTGATAATCAGTCAGCTACTCGACGCTGTCTTGAAAGCGGCGGGAGCGGCCTGGATTGTCGCAGGGATGACCGCTGCCGGTGTGTTTCACGGCGTTGCGGTATATGCAGCGGCACCTTTCCTTGCGGCGGTTCTGATCGCCTGGGTCATGGGCCGGAATCTGCCGCGACCCCGCATCCCGGACGGGACGTTACTCCGCCGATTCTTCGGATTCAGCTCATGGTACATGGTGAGTGCCGTCGGGTTTATGCTCTTTACGAATTTTGATTACCTGATCCTTGCGGCTGTCCGGCCACCGGAAGATGTCGGATATTTCGCGTCCGCCCTGCGGCTCGGAACCATGATTTACTTAGTTGTTCAGGCGATCAACACGGTATTGATGCCGTATATCGGACGGGTGACCGAACCGGAAGCCATGGTGCTGTTTTTTCGCAAGGCGCAGGTCCGGACCCTGCTGTTGAGCCTGGTGGTTTTACCGGGCGTTCTCGCAGGACCGTGGTTGGTTCGCTGGATTGCCGGCCCCCAATACGCTCCGGCCGTGTCGATCTACCTGTGGGTGGCGTTGGACCAGATCGCTCAACTGGTGTTCACACCGTTTATGGTTGTGCTTTTCGGATTGAACCGCCCCCGGCTCCTCACGCTGTACGTCATGCTGGAGATGGTTCTGAATATCGGCGGTGACCTGTTCGTGGTCGGAACGTGGGGGCCTGAAGGCGTGGCTGCGGTCACGCTGGCTGTCCGTCTCCTGGTCGGTATCATCGGTTCATTGCATCTGTATCATGGGATCCGCCGCCGGGTCGGTTTTATTCGCTCTGTCACCAGCGATTTTTCAACCGGATGCGATAGTTAACCGCGAAATTTCTGCAGAATAAGGGCCAGGATCGCATCGAACGTATTCGGTCCACACGCAGCGGTGCAACCGGGACACACGTTCCGGGCCAACTCCCGGTTGATCCGGCGTCGAGATTCGCTGCGCCACAACGCGCCGGCATTCTCCGGTGACAGAAGGCGAGGATATTCCCGATTGCCTGCGTTCATGCACGGAACAATGTTCCCCCGATGATCGATCAGAATATGCTGGCTCAGCATGCCGCAAGGTTTCCGACGGATTCCGTCCGTCAGCCACTGGATGAATTCCCGGTAATGATACCGGTGCCGTGGATCAATGTCCGGTCGCTTCGTTAAATCCTGGAAAAAAGCCAGCAACCGGTCTTTCATCGATGCCGTCAATGCCGGATGCGTTCCGGGATCCACTTCCAGATAGCTGGCGTCGCAGATCATGTTATACGTGACGGGAACGGTCTGCCGATCAAAAAACGCCCGGATTGTATCCAGGTGATCGATATTGGCCGGCTGCAAAACGCACAAATGGTGAATCTCCACACGGCGATCCGGGCCAAAGGTTTCCTGCAACCGATGCACCGATTCCTGCACCCGATCCGCTCCACCGCGAACACCCCGGATCTGATCATGAATATCGCCGGGACCATCCAGCGAGATCTGCACGATGATGGTCAGTGTCGAACCCACCGCATCGCGTGCGGCCACCAGATTTTTTACGATGTCCAAGAGCCGCTCAGGCAGAAACGCATTGGTGGACAGGTTGATGGAATCGAGCCGGTGACAGTGCCGGAGAAGGGCTTGAAACAGGGGTTCCAGATCTGACCGCAGCGTGAGTTCGCCGCCGGTGACAGCTACATTGACAATATCGCGGAAAACCGGTTGTTCGATGAGCCGGACGAATGTTTCAATTGGTGCATCGATTTCTGTGGTGTTCCATAGATTGCACATTTTGCAACGGGCGTTGCAACGATGGGTTACCATGAATACCGCGCCGAATGGCCGGATGGGGATATAGGGCGAAATCAGTCCATGCCAGGCGGTGCGTATCAGGGTC
>JAFGMN010000356.1 GCA_016927515.1 candidate division CSSED10-310 bacterium
CGCAATTTCAGCTGTTTCCAGATCTCGGATTTCACCCAACATGATGATATCCGGATCTTGTCGTAAAATGGCTTTGAGTGCGCTGTGAAAATCGAGACCGCGTTCTTTGATGACGGAGCATTGATTAATCCGATCGATCCTGTATTCCGATGGATCTTCAACAGTGACGATGTTGACATCTTCAGTATTTATTTCGTTCAGCATGGAGAACAGAGTGGTTGATTTTCCACTACCAGTCGCGCCGCATACGATGATCAAACCATTTGGTCTTTTGCACAGATCCATGATCAGAGGTAACTGGTTATCGTTTTCGAGTCCCAGGGTTAGCAGTTGTACCCGGACTGATTCGCGGTCGAGAATTCTGAGGCATGCTTTTTCACCCCAGACCGTTCTAAGGAAATTAATCCTGAATTCAATTGTTTTGTTTTTATAGGGGATTGTAATCTGACCATCTTGTGGTCTGTAACGCTCAATAATATTCAGGTTTGAAATGACTTTCAGTCTGGCAATGACGGCGTCCTGAGCCATTTGCGGAAGGCTGAACATTTCCTGGAGCTGCCCGTCAATACGAAAACGAACGGCGTATACATTTTCTCTTGGCTCAAAGTGAATATCACTGGCACCGGCTTTTAGCGCAGATTCCAAAATGGCATTGACAAGTGGAATGATCGGCAGGCTTGTTTCGTCCACTCCGTGTTTTTCAGAAATGCCGAGAGCGATTTGATCATGTAGGCGCGCGATAATCGATTGCACGCCGGCTCCCCGATCATCATCTGAAAGGTACTGATCGAGCAGACTGGTTAGTTCTGAGAAGGGAACGAGCACCTGGATAAAATGGTTCAGACCGGTGTTTTTTTTTAGATGGAGCATGGATTTCTGTTCAAGCGGCATGGCACAGGCGATCGTCAATTCTTCATTTACAAGATACATGGGTAGAATCATCATCTGGCGCAATTCGTGGGCCGGAATCATGCTCAGTAGTTCCGTGGAAACAAACAGTTGATTGATATCTAAAAGCGGTAAACCGCAGAATTCGGCCAGACGTTCGTACACTTCCCTTTCAGGCAGGTCGAGATATTCCAGTAAATCTTCAATGTAAAGCCCTTTTGTCGAACATTGCGACAACAACGCATTCCGCTCATCCAGATAGATTATACCCTTTCGGTGAAGGTGCATCAGAAATCCGGATTTTACGCGGGAACCGGACGATTTCTCAGCCGATTCAGGAGAAGAGTTCATCTATAGCATCCTGATCCAGTACTCGATCATGATTCGAGTCTTCGGCTTGAGTTAGAAGTGACCCGGCATCCAGTCTGAAAATCTCCATTTCGGATGCGCTCCAAACGATGCTTCTGCCCACGGATTCTTCCTTGTTTTCCGTATGCACGGATGTTCCGCAGTTTGGGCAGTACCTTTCGGAAGAAAAAAGGAATCGCGAGCAGTGGTGACATTGAATTCCGATCACCGTGACACACGATGGACACTCTCCCGTTTTCCTGAATGCCTCCAGGATATCTGTCAATCTCACTTCCCAATCTCCCGGATGAACCGATTTATCTCCTCGACAAATTGATTGAACAAGGATGGAATATCATTCAGATCTCCAGACGCACCAGCAATCTCTATCTCCGCTGCGATTCGCCTCGACAAAGTTGCTCCCAAAGTATGCAATTCCCCTTTGATTGAATGAGCACAACGCGAAATTTCCAAGGCATTATTCTGTGCAATCCATGTTCTCATTCGTTCCAGTTTCTCATCAATTTCCTCCCGAAAAATCCCGATTATCTCAGCAAGAAGTTCACTGTCCCCGCCGACATAGCTCAATGCTGCTTTCTTGTCGAACACGATAGAATTCATCTGATTATCTCCACTCGCAACGATACCTCGTGAGACAAACTCTTTTCTCCTTTTCCCATCATGAACAATCCATAAAAGATAAAGATCATTTCGTTTATCTATCCCTCAAAGTCATGCTGAAGATTCTCTCTTTCGTATGGAAATCATGTTTTCCTGAGCACACTTGAGAATATCATAGACACTTTCTGAAGGAACGCCCTGGGATGTTGCACATCCGATAGCAAAATAGATCGGAAGGCTCGATCGTTCGGATGCTATTTTTTCAATATGATCCAGAATACGCCGTTGTAATCCTACTGCGGTATTGGCATTGACATGGGGGAGAATGGCACAAAAGGAAGCTGTCGAGAGCCGGGCGACGATATCGACCATTCGGAATGATCGTGAAAAAAGGCCAGCAGCCGATTTGATCACCGCATCGCCCATTGAGTATCCATACGTTTCATTCAACTCCTTTAAATTGAGGATTTTCATTGCGATCAGTGTCAGGGGATGGGAACGCATGATGTCCTTCCCGAGACGATCGATTTCCGCTTCGAGGTATGCGCGATTGTAGAGACCGGTTACAGAATCGTGGAAGCTGAGATATCGGAATCTCTCCTTACTTTCTTGCAAGATGCGTTCCGAGTTTTTCAACGCAGTGATATCCGACGCGATTGTTATCAATCCGACGATATCTCCACGGAGATTCGTCAAACTCTTCATGCTTAATGACAGCATTTTGGATTCGCCGCTCTTTGTCGCGATGGCCGCCTCGATGACAAGTGCAGTCTGATGGCCTTCCTTGAGATCCTCTTTTGCCCTGACAATCCTGTTTCGTATTTTGTGATCCGTGAACAACAAGTCAAAAAGATCCCCTCTTCCAACAACCTCTTCCCGGCCGAATCCGGTGATTTTTTCGGAAGCTTTATTCCAAATACTGATACGGGCTTCCCTATCGAAAAAGCAAATCATGACATCGGCGTTTTCGATAAGCATTTGCTGAAACTGACTCAATGAGAAGATTTTATCCTGGGCATTCTTCAGCTCAGTGATGTCGATACCAACAAATACGGCCGCCTGCCTTAACGAGTATTTTTGAGCAACGATGTAAAAAACGCGGTTCGCTCGTATATCGGGTATTTCGATTTCTCTGGCTTCATGATCCCTGCTTCCCGTAAGAAACTCACGAACAAAACGTGTGAAATCATGTTCTGATCTCTCAAATCCCAGTTCTTTACCCACGAAATAGGTGAGTGGTTTACCAAAAGAGTCAGCCAACACCTTGTTGACTCCAAGGTATCTGCCATCAATAGAGAACCAAGAAACATATCCCGGGACAGCATCCAGAACAGCCTGTAATTGCTCCATTTCCTGTCGCAGATCTCGATAGCTTTTATTCACTGATTCCCCCTGATGAGCAGGTGTGTCGCTGGGTGTCATACGGTAAAGAAGCGATTTTCAGTCGATCCATCGGCGTACCCGTTTGAAGCATCATGCCGGTTGCCCACGTTGATCGAGCCGTTCTCATCAAACTCCTCTCCGCGTTTTCTCGAAAAAACTGCGTTCACAGCCATCTTTTGAACGAAGTATACTGAGAATGTCTGTCCAGGTCAATTGGAAGAGTGCCGCTCTCTCGGTGTTTTTCCGATGTACGATCACCGTCTTTACCGGTTACCGCAAGATAACTTCTGTCAAACGGAAGTACGGCATAAACAAACTTAATGCGACGATGGTGACTATACCACCCATAAACAATGTCAGGAGCGGTTCAATAGCTGTTGTCAGATTTGCAACGAGATCGTCGATATCTCTCTCGTAGAAAGCGGCAACTTTACGTAGTACTTCGGGGACTGCGCCCACTTCTTCCCCGATACCTATCATATCGATCACAAGAGCGGGCATTATCGGATGAGCAGCGAGGGATTCGGCAACGGTTGCACCTTTGTCAATTTCTTCACAGGATTGAAGAATTTTTTTCTTCATAATGGAATTTCCAGTTGCGGAAGCTGCCAGCTTCATGGTCATCATAATGGAGACCCCGCTATTCAGCATGGTTTCGGTGATTCGGGCAAATCGGAATGTCGCCAGCTTGATGGCCAGTGTTCGGACAATGGGAGTTGAAAGACAGAGCCAATCAATAACGGGTTTGAGATGCAGGAGTTTTCCTGATTTATGGAACACAGCAAAAATGCTGGCAAATCCGATGATGAGGAGCCACCAATAATGGCTGAGTAGTTTGGATGAGGCGATCAGTAATCGAGTTACGTATGGAAGATCGACGCCTGCTTCGGCATATACGGAAGAGAAAGTGGGAATTACCATTATTAGGAGGAAAGCAATAACAATTAAAGAGATAGCCAATGTAAAGGCAGGAAAAGCCATGGCTTTTCGGATTTTGCCACTGATCAGATCTTCCCTGTCCAGGTAATCCGCCAATTGTCTCATTGTGCTTGGGACTTCACCGCTTTCTTCGCCGGCGCGAATCGCGGTAACGAAATAGTCTCCGAACACGCCGGAGTGTTTCTTTAAGGCCACCGATAACGGTTCTCCATTTTCAACGGTGGCACCGATGTCGATGATAATTTTCCTGAGCTTGTTGTTTTCCGTTCGTGCGACGATCAGATTCAATGCCCTTAAAATAGTCACTCCGAGATCGAACATCAGTGCTAACTGCCTAGAAAAAACGGCCAGATCTCTGCGCGATATCCGCTCCCAGATCTTACGTTGCAGAAAGGGTCGTTTTTTTCGATGAACCTGAGAATCAGGAACATCGCCGAACCGACGGGTTTTTCCGAACTGATCCGTAAGGTGCCGTCTGATCTCATCTTCCCTGCCAGTCGTATTGTTCGCCATATCGAAGCTCCTTCAATCAGAGGTTGATCTCCCTTAGCACTTCTTCCGGTGTTGTTACACCGTCGCGGATCTTCTTGATACCATTTAACGAGAGAGGTCGCATTCCTTTATGCAAAGCAATAGACCGAATCGTGTCATCCGATGCGTTTCCAGCGATCAGATTACTGATTTCATGATCGATAACCAAGACTTCAAATATTGCGGTTCGGCCGTGATAGCCGGTTTGAAAACACTTATCGCATCCGACCGCCACGCCGATCTTCACCTTCGGATCATCTTCCCACCCCAGTTGCTTTCTCAGTGCTTCAGAGGGAGGGCTGAACGTTTTGCAGTGCGAACAGAGTTTCCTTACGAGTCGTTGGGCCACAACGCCGATGAGCGAACTGGCAATTAAATAATGTTCGACTCCCAAATTGGCCATCATCGTTATGGCACCGACAGCATCTTTTGTATGTAATGTGCAAAAAACCAACTGTCCAGTCAATGCTGCCCATGTGGCGACGATTGCAGTTTCTGCATCCCTGACTTCTCCTACCATGATGATATCCGCATCGTGCCTGAGAATGGAGCGCAAACCAGATCTGAAATCCAGTCCGATATCCGGGTTGACTTGAATCTGATTAATTCCAGCCAGGCGATACTCAACGGGATCCTCAATGGTGATAATATTGCTATTTAAAATATTGGTTTGATTCAGTGCGGCATAGAGAGTTGTCGTTTTTCCACTTCCAATAGGTCCTGTAACGAGAATCATACCATTGGGTTTCTTAATGAGGTTTTCGATGGTATCCAGCTCTTCTTTTTCCCAGCCTAACTGCTGTAATCCCGTCATAACCCGTGCTTCATCTAGAAAGCGGATGGTTAGTTTTTCACCCAGGCATGTGGGTATTGAAGCGGATCGAAAATTGAAGACGCGATCCAGTAATTCCATCGAAAAGTGTCCATCTTGCGGTCGACGTTTTTCGGTTATATCCATACCGGACAGCAACTTAATTCGTGATACAACGGGGAGTTCCAGGTGTTTGGGAACGGTCATTACATCGTAGAGCACACCGTCGATGCGATATCTGACGCGCATTTCGGGTATTTGAGGTTCGAGATGGATATCGGTTGCGGATGCATTGATTGCTCCATCAATGATGGAGCTTGCAAGTTGGACAGCTGAAATATCTTCGTTCGAGAGCGAACCGGTCCGAGTCCCTTCTCTCAGTTTTCTCTCCATCTCGGATACGGAACCCTTCGGTGTTCGCGTCGAATACAATTTTGTGACGGTTTTTTCCCAATCCATTGATGAGATCAGGCACGGAATAACTGACTGCCCGGTCACCAATCGGACTTTTTGAAGGGCGATATCATCCAGTGGGTCTACCATGCCCAGAAGGAGACCTTGTTTGCTGGATGCAATCGGCAGGATTTTATACATTCTAATGACATGTTCGGGTATGACAAATGCCATTTCGGGATCCGGTGGTTTTTTTGACAGGTTTATGAAAGGGATATCAAGGATTTTTTCCAGGGTCGAGCTGGCCTGATCGAGGGAGATGAGCTTATTTTTTATCAAAACCGACACGATGGAAGAGCCATCGTTGAGAGCCTGGGATTGTGCTTTTTCGATAATCTCCGGGCTGATCAGCTTGCCGTTAAGCAGAATCTCGATGATCAAGTCCTCCTTCGCTTTACTGACCCCCCGGCCGATTCTCGATTTCATTAAATCGGCAATGATGGAATGATTAACCAGACGCAAATTCAACAGGACTCGCCACAGGGGCAACCCTGTTTTTTTCTGTTCCGATCGAGCTTTGTCGAGTTGGTCGGCGTGAATATACCCTTTCGAAAGAAGCAACTCTCCCAATTGATCTTCGGAATCAACTTCATCATCCAATGCTCTCGTCAACTCCTGATCGGTAATGATTCCGGATTCGAGAAGAACGCTTTTAATCTGGCTTTTATCCCTGTTTTTCAGAAAAGGGATTGGAACCTCATATAGCATCAGTGCTTTTAAACTGGTCAAACTGACTTCTTTCTTAAGAATATCCTTAAGAGCAATGCCTGATTGATCATGCTGTTTCAACATCTGCTCCATGTGCTCAGGTGTCACAAGACCGGCCTCGCGTAACAATTCCCCCAGTTTGAACTCAATAGATGAATCCCCGCTCCAGTGTTTGTTGGCTCCGGAACCAGACGATTCGTCACTCATCGTTTTATCCTCCGTCATTTAACGTTCATCGACATCTAGAATCCGACAGGAGTCATTCACCATCTCAACACGGGCTTCCTGAGCCAGGCGAGTGATTCCGAAAACCCCTTTGAATTCCAATTCAATATAAACCAGGTATTGGGATGGAATCAGGTATGGCCGGGTGCTGACTTCAATCCATGTTACGCCATTTAGAACAGGAAGTAATTTTTTTACATTTTTAACGGTTTTATCATCGGTAAGGTCAATGGCCAATGATTGAACCATATCCGGAAATGACGTCCAAATACCCTCCATCATGATCCGGGCTGCCATTCTGTCATTGAATCGGCTGACAGTAAGAGCTTCGCGCCGAACTGACCACTGAAGAGAAAAAACCAATGCAGAAATGACCGCTATAAACACCAGAGCAATCGGTAAGGCAACTCCTCTTTCTCCCGGGCGGTTCATAGTTCCGGCCCGTCTTCCATAATTGGATTCGTTTTAATCATCCCGGCAGGGATACTTACCAATAACGAAAAGGGATCTACGGAGCGTTTGGCAAACTCAGCATCCGCAATCGTGATCCGAGCGATCTTCGGAGGAGAATCTTCTTGCCACTGATTGCTCCAATTCGATCCGTTCCAAAACTCGATTATCAAATTACCCGGGTATGAGCGACTGACCGGTTCACCGGAAGCGGAATTATCATGCGAAATCACGCAAGCCTGCTGGCTCAGTCCCGAGATCGTTACTCTCGATGTTTTCATTTCTCTTCTGACCCAGAATGACCCCGTATTTCCATCAAAGCGGACCGGATGTTCAGCAGTCAATCGCCGAAAATCACTGGAAAGTAATTCGATTATTGGCAGCATTTCTCTGATGTACTCCAGCTTGTTTTCCCCCGTTGTTTTGATTTTATTTGTACGGGCGTAGCTTTCAAACATCATTCCCAGCACGAGGCCGAGAACGGCGATTGCTATCACGAGTTCGAGAACGGTAAAGCCTTTATTTTTATTGATCATTGACGTGTTGTTCCTTCTTCTGTGCCGGTGATCGGTTCAATCGCCTGATAGCTCCGGAAAAAGGAGGAATCATGAAAAATCGTTATCTCCACGATTTTGCCGAAAGCATACGCCTCGGTTGGATTCTGTTTGCTCTCTGTTTGTATGGCCGAGCCGGTTTTCCACGAAAGCCGGTTATGGAATTGTTCAGACGGAATCATACGTTCCGGTTCCGATTTATCCAAAGCAGTTGCAACTGATGCAGCATCCAATGCCGATCGGGCGAGGAGTTCGATGTTGCGGAGTTGGTTTCGGTTCTGAACGAGCAGCCCCATCACGGAGGCCAGCCCTGTAGCAAATACTGATAACGCAATTAGAAGATCGATGAGGGAAAAACCATGTGTATGATGAAGATTCAGGTGATTTACCATATCCATTCCCCTCATGCCGGTCACTTTTACAAAATTGGTATCGTATCCCGCTTTCTATGTCCTTACTAAACAACTATACCCGGTCTGAAAACGGGAATCAAATACAAATCAAAGCGATGCATGAAATCCAGTCACGCAGATTTATTCATTCAACACGTGTTGAACCTTTGTCGCAAGCTCCTTTCCGGTGAATGGCTTTTGAATAAAATTGATTCCTTGGTCCATAACTCCTCTGTGGGCGATAACATTCGCTGTGTATCCGGACATAAATAGCCTTTTTATATTCGGGTAAAAAACCAACAGCTTTTTAACCAGGTCACGACCATTCATTTCAGGCATCACAACATCAGTGAGAACCAGATCGATTGATTGGGTGTACGATTGCGCGGTGGATATGGCTTCTCGTGGCGAATTTGCCGGGAGCACGGTATATCCCATCTGTTCAAGTAACTTCTTGGTTATGCGCAGAATCGCCGGCTCATCCTCCACCAGAAGAATCGTTTCAGAACCTCTAATCGCTGACTTTTGGACCGGTTCCGTTTTGTTCGGGGAGGGATCTGCCTTTTCCCTTGGCAGAAGAATCTCAAACCGTGTACCTTTGCCTGGCTCCGTCTGGACATTGATGTGACCGCCATTTTGCCGAACAGCGCCATATACGGTCGCCAATCCGAGGCCGGACCCCTTGCCGATTTCCTTCGTTGTGAAAAACGGTTCGAACAGGTGGGACACGGTATCCGGATCCATTCCACAGCCGTCATCTTCAACGGCTACTCTTACATAAGCACCGGGTACAACGTCGGGATGTCCTTGGCGGCAGTCATCTACCAGCGTTACATTCTCTGTCTCAATGGTTATCGTGCCGATACCTGCGATTGCATCCCGGGCGTTGACGCACAAATTAGTCAAAATCTGATCGAACTGGGTTTGATCAATTTTCACCGACCAGATATCCGGGGCGGGTTTCCACTCGAGGCGGATATCCTCGCCGATCAATCTGCGAAGTATTTTTATCAGGGATTCGATAGCGGAGTTGAGATCAAGAATGCGAGGGGAGATTGTCTGTTTACGGGCGAAAGCCAGCAATTGACGGGCCAGATCGGTGGAGCGTTCAGCCGCTTTTCGGATCTCGTCTAAACCTGCATGCAATGGATCGTTCGGTTCAATGCCGGTCATAAGCTGTTCGGTCTGTCCGAGAATAACTCCCAGCATATTGTTGAAATCGTGGGCAATTCCACCCGCGAGACGCCCCACGGACTCCATTGTTTGCAGGTGTGTGAGTTGCCTCTGGAGTTTCTCCCTTTCCTCCTCGGCCATCTTGCGGTTGGTCAGATCGGTGTCGATACAGAATAACTCCATTTCCTTTCCGGGGATTGTCACAAGGGCATGAGATGAGTAGACCGGAATCGTAGAACCATCTTTGCGCATCAGCACCAATTCAGCTGCGGGAATGACGGTTCCGGTTTCGGACATATACCGTATGGCCTCACCAACCTGGTCACGCAGCGCCGGCGGAATAATAAGGTCAATCAGGTTTCTTCCGATTGCCTCCTCCGCTGTATACCCGTAAAATGTTTCCGAAGCCTTGTTCCAATAATGAACGGAACCATCCATTCTATATCCTTGCACTGCGACGGTTGCGACATTCTGAAGTAAACCCCGAAATCGGCTTTCACTTTCCTTCAGGGCTTGTTCAGCCAGCCACTGCTGATTGATATCTCGGGATACTCCGACGAAGTATCTGAATGTTCCGTTATCTGAGAAAACAGGGGAAAGAACTCCCTCATGCCATCGCCATGTCCCATCCGCATGTTTTGATCTGTATCGCACAAAGGGTAGAGGTTTTTTAGCCTTTTTGACTCGTGCAATGTATTCTTCGCATTGAGCGATATCATCGGGATGTACGAATGGATGGAATGGTTTATTGATTATGTCGGCAGTGGGAATGTCAAAGTAAAAGAGCACCGGTAACGATACAGTAAAAGAGCACCACCTGTTATTGATTTGATTCGAGTATTCAGATTCA
>JAFGMN010000357.1 GCA_016927515.1 candidate division CSSED10-310 bacterium
GGTGGAGAGTTTATGGTGGCATTGATTCCGTTGACGCTGGCTGATACGACGTTGGGGCAGCGCCGGGCGGGGGATGTTTTAAACATTGAGTATGATATACTGGGTAAGTATGTTGCGCGCTGGCTGGCGCACCGGTGATGGGGTAATGGAGTAGACATATGCGGAATGGATATCCACAGGGAAACGCTTTTAACGGGGGGCATTCGACGCAGTTTTTCGATCCCATTGAGGAGGGTATTCGGGCCTACGCGGACGGCGAAATCATCATTATCGTCGACGATGAGGATCGAGAAAACGAAGGTGACCTGGCCATGGCTGCCGAAAAGGTAACGCCTGAAGCCATTAATTTCATGGCCATTCACGGGCGCGGACTGATATGCCTGCCGATGACCGATGAACGCCTCAATCAACTCCAGCTCAATGACATGGTCCAATTCAATTCAGCTCAGTTCCATACCGCATTCACCGTCTCAATCGACGCCCGACACGGTACAACAACCGGTATCAGCGCTTATGACCGGGCCCGGACTATTCAGGTGGCAATCGATGACACCACCCATCCCGACGATCTGGCACGACCCGGCCACATATTCCCTCTCCGCGCAAAACCCGGCGGCGTTCTAAAACGCGCTGGACAAACCGAAGCGTCGGTGGACCTCGCACGGCTGGCTAACCTGAAACCCGCCGGCGTCATCTGCGAAATCATGGACCAGGACGGGCGAATGATGCGCGTACCCAGACTGTTTGAATTTAAACGCGAATATGGTCTGAAAATGATCACCGTCGCATCGCTGATCGAATACCGAACCCGCTGTGAAAAACTCGTCGAACGGGTTGCCGAAACCCGCCTGCCGACTCGGTTCGGCCTGTTCAAGGCCTTCGTTTACCGGGATATGCTCCACGGCGATGAACATGTGGCACTGACGATGGGGGAGATCGATGAAGAATATTCACCCCTCGTCCGCGTGCATTCCGAATGCCTGACCGGTGATGTCTTTCATTCCATGCGATGCGATTGCGGCCAACAGCTTGAAACCGCATTAACGCAAATCGCAACCAACCAATCGGGGGTTCTGCTGTATATGCGGCAGGAAGGCCGAGGCATCGGCCTGGGGAATAAAATTCGCGCATACGCCCTGCAGGATAGCGGACTGGATACTGTGGAGGCCAACGCCTGTCTCGGTTTCCTGCCCGACGAGCGCAACTACGGTATTGGTGCTCAAATTCTCAGAGATCTCGGCATCCGTAAACTCAGACTTATGACAAATAACCCTAGGAAATTCATCGGTTTATCGGGATACGGGCTGGAAATCACGGAACGGGTTCCGGTGGAAATTCCACCGAACGATGAGAACCGCTTTTATCTGGATACAAAACGCAAAAAACTGGGACATCTGCTCCATTGCACCGACGCCGTGGAAAACGATGTGGAGAGGAGTTGATCATGCGGACGATCGAGGGATTTCTGTCAGCGGAGGGCATGCGGTTTGCGCTGGTTGTCAGCCGGTTCAACGAGTTGATTACCCGGAAACTGCTGGATGGAGCGCTTGATGCACTGCGAAGGCATGGCGCTTCGGACGGCCATTTAACTGTTATCTGGGTGCCCGGTGCGTTCGAATTACCGGTCGTAGCGCGAAAAACCGCCCGGTCGGGGGATCATGATGCCGTCATCTGTCTGGGCGCCGTCATCCGCGGGGACACACCGCATTTCGATTTTGTGGCTGCGGAAGCCAGCAAAGGTATCGCGCTGAGTGCCATGGAGTCTGATATTCCGGTATCTTTCGGCGTTCTGACAACCGACACGATTGAGCAGGCCATCGAACGGGCTGGAACGAAAGCAGGCAACAAGGGATGGGATGCCGCCATGACGGCGATAGAAATGGCTGATCTATACAGGCATCTGCGGAAGGATTGACTCCTGGAATGAAGAAAAAACGGGCGTCACGGGAACTCGCCCTCCAGGTCCTCTATGCATTGGATATCGGTGATGGAATCCATCTGATGGATGCCCGGGTTTTTTCATCCACTTCGGCGGATCAGATCCTGCATCTCACCGGTGACACCGCCGATGCAACCGATACTGCAGCCGCCATCCCCAGTCTGTCACTGTTAATCGTTACAGGCGTTTTCGAACATCTCACCACCATCGACGGCTATATCGAAACGGCCAGCGACAACTGGACGCTCCGACGATTGTCCATTATCGATCGCAATATACTGAGAATCGCTGTGTTTGAACTCGCTTTTGTTTCGGAAACGCCACCCCGGGTGGCCATAAATGAGGCTATAGAGATAGCAAAAAGCTTCGGAACGGATAATTCTCCGAAATTTATTAATGGCGTTCTGGATCGAATATATCGTATACTGAGTCTCAAAAGCCGGGGTGAAGCCGAACAGATGATATAGAAGGGAAGCTGAAGGCGTGAGATATTTTATATTCTCCGACATTCATGGGAATCTGGAGGCTCTGGAGTCGGTTTTTGAAGTCCTGAGCCGGGAAAAGGACTGTATTCCTGTTTGCCTGGGTGATATCGTCGGATATGGACCCAACCCCCGGGAGTGTATCCGGGCGATTCGCGATCGGAACATCCTGTCACTGGTCGGAAATCACGATCACGCCGCGATTGAAGAAATCGACATATCCTATTTCAACCCATACGCCAAAGAAGCGGTTCTCTGGACCCGCAGTATCCTGACAGAATCCGATTTCACCTATCTCCGGTCGCTGCCCGTGATCCGGAAACTCGGTGGCATGACCCTCGTACACGCCACACCATGCAATCCCGAAGCGTGGAACTACATGTTCACACTGTTCGACGCCCAGAGCAATTTCAAATGTTTCGACACACAACTGTGTTTCGTCGGACACTCTCACCATCCGATCATCATCGTTCAGAACCCCAACGGCGAATGCTGGGTTCATCCCCACACCACAACCGGAATCACGTCCGATCAGCGGATGATCATCAATGTCGGCAGTGTCGGCCAGCCCCGCGACGGTAATCCCGATGCGGCATACGCTATTTATGACGATGAACAGGGAACCGTCGAAATATTCCGGGTCAAATACGAAATCCGTAAAACCCAGGAAAAAATGAAGCGCCACGGCCTGCCGGATTATCTCATCGAGCGTCTCGAACTCGGACGGTGATATGCGCCGGTTGTCCCCGTCGCTTATCATCGCTATCGGGCTGATCTTGCCGGTCGCTGTCAGCGCCGTTCCCATCCCTGCTGCACCCATGGACACGATCGTGTCCGGTTCATGGGAAATCGAGTATCTGGTTCTCGATCCCGAGGAACACCTGATTCCCGTCGCGTTTCGATCCCCGGGTATGGAACAGCGCGTCCGATTGATCCACCGCGGGTACCGCATCACCGTGACATGCTTCCTGGAACCGTTGAGTCTGCCGATATCGGCTTCGGTCCCAGAGATTCCCGCGCCGGGCGATGGGGTCCACCCAGTATTCAGTGAACCCACCTTGCAGAATCGTCTCGAAAACGCCCGTTCCATTCCCGGCCTGACCCGGGCTGTGATGGCATGGATCGATGACATGATCCCCTATCGTGACGAAGCCGACGATCCGCAGGATGTGGATTCGGTATTGAACCGCAGATCCGGTAACTGTGTCGGTCGCGCGGCGACGGCTGCCCAGCTGCTTATCACCCTCGGTATTCCCGCTCGTACCATCCGGGGATGCCTGTTTAAAGACGACAACGCCCGATTTCACCGGTGGCTGGAGATTGATTATCCCGGGATCGGTGCTTTACCGGCCGACCCCGGCAGCACGCTCGATTTTGTTACACCGTATCATCTCGTTCTGCTGCCGAATGAATCAGCTGACCCCACAGCGGCATCCCTTGCGGATCTCGGTGCATCCATCCGGATTGAGCGGGAATCGCGATCAGTCTGGACCACCGACCTGTGGCCCATTCCCGAGGGAGCATCAACCCCGATAACCCGTCGACAGCCACCCGGACCGAGGATTCATGCCGCCGTTACCGGCTCCATTACGGGCACTCGTCACCTGCCATGCCGGATTCTTCTGCAGAATTCTGACTATAGCCATGCCCTCGAAACCGATGCATTCGGCAATTTTTCGTTCGTTCCCGTCGTCCCGGGCACTTACCATCTAATCATTCAGGCCGGTGGCCGGGACAGGGTTCGAACCCAGGTCGTCCTGGAATCAGGGAAACGAGTCCATGTCAGTATTCCATTGAACAAATGATTACACGGACAGGAAGCGAATTATGAAAGCTGGAAAAATCATCGTATTACCCGAAGCGATCGCCAACCGGATCGCAGCAGGGGAGATCATCGAGCGGCCGGCATCGGTCGTTCGTGAGTTGCTTGATAACGCCGTCGATGCATCGGCTGACCGGATCGAAGTGGATATCGAAGGAGGCGGACTCTCGATGATGCGCGTATCCGATAACGGCCATGGATTCGAACCCGATGGTTTGCTTCTCGCATTCGAGCGCCATGCAACCAGCAAAATCCGGTCGCTTGAAGATCTCGATGCAATCCGCACGCTGGGATTTCGCGGTGAAGCGTTACCAAGCATCGCATCGGTCGCACGCGTCGTCGTCGAATCGTTCGCTCCGGAACACCCCATCGGTGCCCGGCTTATCATTGACGGCGGAAAAATTGTGTCCATGGAATCCACATCGTGCGCTCCGGGTTCACGGATCACCGTCCGAAACCTCTTTTTTAATACCCCTGCCCGTCGAAAATTCATGAAATCCACCACCACCGAATACTCCCATATCCATGATACCATCATCGATCATGCGCTGGCGCACATGCACATCCATTTTATCTTCCGGGATGCCGGCAAAACCGTTCTGGATTCACCATCGGTGGACATCTGGTCCGCTCGGATCGCCGCCCTGTTCGGTAAAAAATTCATCGCCGATATGCTCCCCGTGGAAAACGTGCATCCCGATATCCGCATCCGGGGGATGATCTGCTGCCCCGATCACCTGA
>JAFGMN010000037.1 GCA_016927515.1 candidate division CSSED10-310 bacterium
AAGGCCGGGCATCGGTCAGTTCGTCGGGAGTGCCGGGAACGGAAGTCAATGCATTGCCGGCATGGATCATCTCATCGATGCCCAGCCCGAACAGACCGCAGCACGGGTAGAGGCGGCCATCGGGTCCGATGACGATATCCTGGAATCCCAGACGGCAGGATCCGGGATCATCAACGATGGAATGGATACGGCTCCGGGTTGATTTCGGGGATTCAGTCAACGGAGTGACGTCCACGGGGGAAGAAATCGTCGGGATGACATGAAACAGGCGGGACAGGGGTACACCGGTATGACGGAGTGCTGGATGATGCCGGATCAGTGTATCACGGATTTCCGCTGGGTCGGGATGTGCGTCCGGGATTGCCCGCAGGGTGAATGCGACAGGAACGTTGTGCTTCAGGGCAGAGTCTACCAGAGCATGAATCCTGTCCATAGGGATGATCTGCTGATGTTCGGCATCGAGACTGATGCGCAGGTGGAAGGGACCTGCGCTGATCAGGCGATCCAGTCGGTCCGGCTGGAGAGCGGATTCGTCACCACTGGTTAAAATTTCACTGTGGTATCCACGGTTGCCGGCGATGCGGATTCCCGCTTCCAGTGTTTCGAACGCCAGAAACGGTTCGCCACCGGTCCAGATCACATAACCCGGAGACCGGGCAGGGGAGATGGGGGTTAAAAAGTGCTCAATCCATTCCGTTGACAATCCTGCGGGCGCATCGGGCTGGGCGTTGACATTGCAGGTTGGGCAGCCGACCCGGCAACGGAATGTCAGAAAGATGATAATGGAACGAAAGCGGTGCATCATCGGTTCACTAAACACATTCCGGGGGTCCGGCGTCAAGCATGATGCGCGGTTGTCGGTGTGGAATGGTCACGGGCATCCCTTGTCCTGGGGACATCGAGGTGTAAAATACGAAATGTGGCAACAGGATCTGATAGGGAGGATTCACAAATGGTTTCGTGGTTCAAATGGGATAATCCGGTCACCGCTCGGTTGTGGGCAACAGAGGAGATTCCCCCCGAAAAAGAAATCATTGAATACCTGCAGTCCGAGCTGGGATCAACGGATAAAGAAGGGGGTCATACCGTGGAGGAAATCGCGCGACGGATGAGGGAAGAGCCAGTTGATCAGCTGCTGCGTGATCACAGGATTTTTTTGCGCGATTACCTGGATTTTTTCAAATGTTTGAAGGGGAATTCTGCGTGGGTACCGACGTTCCCTGAAGCGAGTGTAAAAACCCTGCTGGCCGAGCTGTCACGCACGCTGAGTCCTGGTGCCATGGGGTATCTGCTGATGATGACCGGTGAAGCTTACACGCGTGTGTCGCTGTCGCGAAATGCGGACTTTGCCGAGCGCGGGATTGAATACCTGGAAGCGGCCATTCCAGGGATTCAAGCTGATACGAAACGGTATGGGATGCTTTTAGAGCGATTGAGTGTCTGTTATGCTTTAAAGACAACGGGCGATAAAACTGCATTGATGAATCATTCCCGGAAATTGATTCTGTCCGCGCTGAGAATATTCAGGGATTTACGTATGACGCGGGAGACGCTGAACACGTTGTGCAACCTTGGCACACAGTATTTCAATCGATTTGATAACAGGCAAAATAATTTGATGAAAGCACTGGCCATCTTTCAAGTTTGTGAAAGAAGTGCCGATCCGGATCGATATCCTGATATACTTGCAAAATGCTATAAAAACATAAGTAGAATTCTGTTTTCGAGGCAGTCCGAAGACGAAGAATCGGATAAGCGGAAGGCCATCGAATACATGGATAAATCCAGTGCGCTTTATGAAGCAGCTGGAAACGCTTATGAATCAGCATGTCAGCGATGTAATATGGCTCTGGTTCTGATTGACACGCCCTACGGCAACATTGAAGACACCTTGCTGCGTGCCGAGCAGCTGGCGATGGATGCTCGGATCATCTTTCACCGGTTGGAATGCCCGGATGCTGTTTTTCGGGTCGATATTCTGCTCGGGGATCTCTATTTCCGGAAGGTATCGGGTGACAGGGGAATGAACTGCCGGCAAGCTCTTTTACATTATCGGAATGCGCTCCGGGATGTTGGCATAGCGGAAACGGAAAAGGCGTCGATTTTAACTCGCATCGGCGTCATCTATCGAAACGACCTGCTTGGCAACCGGCGCGAGAACCTGTGCAAAGCGATTGCCACATGTGAAGAGGCGTGCAGGATCATCGAACCCATCAACGATCCGGAGCAGTTCTGTTACATTGAAATCAATACGGGGCATGCGTATCGGGATCTATATCACGAAACCGGTGTGACGGAGTATGTCCGGAAGGCGCGTTCTCATTACGACAGGGCCGTGTCGGCCAGTTCAGGTTCTCCCGGCCAGGATGCTTGGGTCAGTGCATGGAATGGGTTGGGTTTATCATGGCTTGAGGAGACGGTGTCGGATACGTGTGGGGCGTTTTCGCAGGCCCGGTCCTGTTTTGAGCAGTGTCTTCAGTATCGATCGTCTGACAATCGTCCTCTCGATTATGCGATGACTTGCCTGAACCTGGGGAGGTTGTATTTGAAGGTGCACCGTTATGCCGAGGCGATTGAGTATTTCGAAAACGGCTTGGTCGACGAAGTTCGCAATGTCAAGCCGCGATTATACCGGGATCTTGCTCATGAACTGGGGAATGCGCGCCTGCATGGCGGTGAATCGGAACAAGCGGGTCGCGCGTTTGACCTCGCGTGTGAAGCGGATCGATGCGTAAAAAAGCAAGCGCATTTGTTGGAAACGATGATGGCGGATATGCCGCTTCGATCGAGTCTCTATTTTGATGGGTCCTGGTGTTTTGCGCTGCTGGGAGATAATGCCAAAGCGCTGCGATGGGTTGAATTCGGTAAGACCGCCGTGCTTCATCGGTTTTGTGGGCAGGAGCAGCGTGTGTTTGAGACGATGGATGTTTGTGATCGGACGCGACTGACGGCCTTGAACGGTGAATTGCAACGGATCGAACTGGAGCGGGTAATGACGCCGACACACGAGCAGAACGATGATCGACTGATGGAGATCATGAGGCAAATCAATGCGATCATGAGCCAATCACAGGGATTGGCGACCGATGCAGCCGAAGCGGATCCAATCGAGGATCTGAAAACCGTTCTCGATGATTCAACCGTTTTGATTGAATTGAGTTTCTCATCTCATGGCGCTGTCATTTTTCTCATACGAAAAGACGGAAGTCGACTGTGCATTGAAGCAGTGTTGGAGGAAGCCTTTACGGCCGATCGTTTATCGGTTCTCATGCATGAATGGCACGTCCGGTATCGTGCCTTTAGGGATTGCTTTCATGAAACGGATGTCCAGGAGCAATGGAGTGCTTTCGTTCGGAAAACGGTCGATATTTTCAGCAAAGACCTGCTTTATCATGCGAAACGTCTAATCCGGACATGGGAACCGTTGCGTGTTGTCATCATTCCCAGTCGCCACTCCCAGGCACTCCCTCTCCACATGGCGATCCATGAACACGATCGGAATACCGGTACAACAGCAAATCACGATTCGACTGGGAATCGGTGTTTGCACCCTATGAAATCTCCGCTGATCACGTGTTCTCTGAGTCTGGGAATCTGGCTGAAAAACAGGCAGACAATTCGACGACCCGGGAACGGCTCCTTGACCGCTGTTTCGAATCCAACGGGAGACCTTGTGCATGCTCAGAATGAAGTGAATGAGATCGCACGGTATTTCAAGGAAAAGACGATTTTTTCTTCCTGCGGCGGGAGCGATCAGAAAGAGATGATGCTCGGTGCCATGCGAGATTCGGAATATCTCCATTTTGCATGCCATGGCGTTTTCCTCGATGACAACCCGTATTCATCGTATCTGGCGACAGGAACGGTTCATCCGGACACGGCGCCAGGAACGGCTCATCCGGACACGGCGCCAGGAACGGCTCATCCGGACACGGCGGAGATTCCGGTGCTTCGACGGAGACCCATGGACTCGTCTGGTGATCACCTTGCGCAGTCCGGTTTGTCATTCAGAGACATCGTTCAACTCGGCGGCTTGAACGGTTGTTCGCTGGTGGTTCTGGCGGCGTGTGAATCCGGTCTCACTTCCAGTATGAACGCTGATGAGGCCATTGCTATCCAGAGTGCTTTTCTGGTGAATCACGCCCGGTACGTCATCTCCAGTTTGTGGAAAGTGGAAGATCGGGCATCTCGCGAGTTTATGACGCTGTTCTATCGCCTGCATCGGCTGAATCAATTGGATATCCCGCATGCCTGCATGGCTGCCCGGACTGACATGATGAATCGATACGGCAAGGATAACGTGTTTCTCTGGGCGGGTTTTGAAATTTATGAGTAAAGCACGGGAATATTCGCGTTTTTGAACAGAGGAAATTTTTATCCGACTTCCGTGTTGATGTCGGCACTGTTCTGTGCTTTTTCTTTGCCTATAAATAGAAACATGATAAAGTCACGGCCCGCACGCTGAGACAGTGCGTTTAATACGACCGGTTCAATCTCGAAAATCAGATCGCCGGCTGCTCTTTCCGGATGGATGCACTGGATGACGACGGAAAACTTGACCATTTTTTCGATCAATTCAGGTCCTTTTCCAGGGTCTATCAGCCGGTTCCGGGCCTGTGCTTCCAGTTCGTCATCCGCAATTTCCGGATCTACACCAATTAAGATACAGACATCCATCTTTGTCAGCAAAACCAAGATTCCGGAAAGGCCGGACAGGTCAGTGGAGGCCGAATGAAAGACAAATGCATCGTCAGTTGGTCGGCATCGGAGATCAGCCAGGGTGATGGTGGTGGTATTGATATCGATTATCGGAATATGCATGAGACGGGTTGGCATGCCGGGATAGCCGGTGGGGGATCGGAGCGTTGAAGGGGTCGGCATCGGTGGGGCTGATGCAGTGGATGCGGCTGATGCATGGACCCACGGTGGAAGATTGCGAGCCCTTTGAATCTGTGACTGGAGTGCAACATAGAGAGACGGTAACGGCTCCGTCGGCCTTGTTGAGGTCGACGGGTTGTCCGAATGGATAACCGCGTTGACGAGACGGACGCGCTCCCGGATGATGTCACGGTAACCGGGCGAATTCGTTCCCAGGACGCTATCCGGTCCAATCTCTTCCAGTCTGGAAACCAGATTCTGAAGTTCTTCGAGAAACTGGCGACATGCCGGACATTCGCTGCAATGCACTACTACGTCGTGCTCTGCCTCAGAAGTCAGACCTCTGCCGACCATTTTGATTATGCTGATTTCTCGCAGTCTGGAACATGCATTCATTCGTAACCCTTTCACTTAATCATGTTCTTCCGGCACCGGTGTGTTCAAGTTTTTTTTTTCAACCTGGCCAAACAGTCCCGCAATCGCTGATAAAACGTGCTCCGCGGAATATGCAGTGCACGGGCCATCTCTTTTTTCGTTCCGTCATGAAACATGAAGGTTCCGATCAGGTTTCTGCACGGGGTTCCGAGTTTCTCGATGGCATTGTATACTCGCTCGTATTCTTCCAGTCGGCTGATTTTTTCCAGAACCGATTCCTGGGGCAATGATTCCACTGGATTGACCCATTTCCGGTTCAATTCGGCGCGGATTTCATTGCGTGTTTCGTATGCAACGAACATCAGGAATGAGTTAACGACATGATCGTCGCTGGAAAAGGGCTTGTTGTATGTGATGAATTTGATTTTCGCTTTCTGTATCGCCTCTTGTACGACTTCATGCGGGTTGGTGATTCGGGGAAACCGGGAAACGATACTCATTGAACGAGTATACGCTTTTTTTTCAATGTCCACGGAGTTGATCACATCGAGTCGATATTCCACAGTCACTTCCTCCGCACAAATCTCACGATCACCATTGTGGGTTGAAAGAGCGGCTAATTCAACCAGAATCCGCTGTGTCCTGTTCCCGTGAGGGGTTCGTCTGAAAAAAAAATGTACATCGATCGCCTCTAGCGACAATCATAGATGGAGTCCCGGGGATGCCGGTCACTCTGGCCTTGGAGGTCAATCATTTAAGAATTCAGGAGGAAAAATAATGATGAAGACAACACGGTATGCGATTTTAATGATTGTCAGCATGGGGATCACGCCCTGCCTGTTTGCGGAGGAGGTTGTCATTCAACCGATCGGATCATCCGGTGTCGATACCTATATCACCGGAGCTTCTCCGACGACCAATTACTGCACGTCGCCCAACATGCGAGCGGGCTGGACAGAAGGATACTATTATCGAAGCATGATCAGCTTCGACCTCAGTGTCATTCCCGCCGGCAGTACCATCCAGTCGGCAACCCTGGCGTTGTATAGTCTGGGAACGTATGGTACTGCTTCAACAGTGACGGTCCAGATCAATCAGATCACCAGCAGTTGGAGCGAATGTGGTGTGACCTGGGATTCACGACCGGATTACGGCGGAGCGATCACGACGGATTCCAATTCTCCCGGTTACATCGGATGGTGGACATGGGATGCAACCGGGGTGGTCACCGATTGGTTTACCGGCACTGCAACAAATTATGGATTCAACCTGCGTACTAATGATCATTCCGAAAACAATATCGCATGGTTCTACACGTCGGATTTTTCGGTATCGGATTACATGCCGAAACTGACTGTAAGTTACACAACGACTTATCTCACTATCAATCCGGAGAGTCGTGTGCATGGTCCCTCCGCAACTGATGGCAGTTTTTCCGTCAGCTCCAATGTTTCCTGGACTTCGCATCCCGAATGCGCATGGATAACAATCAACGGCAGCGGATCCGGTACCGGCAATGGCACCGTGAGCTATCATGTGTCGCAGAACACCGGATCATTCCGGACCGGAACGATCCGGGTCGAAGGGGGTGGAATAACGCGGTATTTTTCGATTCAACAAGAGTCGCCGCCACCCACCAGCATCCCGACGAATACACCGACAAACACTGCGACAAATACACCCACTCGGACTCCTACCCACACACCCACCATAACGAATACGCCGACACGAACACCAACATCATACACCCCGTCAACTCCCACCCGTACGCCGACACCGACGAATACCCCGACACGGACACCCACCTCGCATTCACCATCAACTCCAACGAGGACACCGACACCACCACCGCATTCGACGACAACTCCGACGCCTCATGGCCCGACGTCGACGCCCACTGGCGGGGGATGTACGGAAACCGGTGTGATACTGGAGATGCCAGGAATTCTTCTGCATCCCGGGGATATCATGTATCTCAATGCATACGTCTGTAACTTGACCGGAAGTGTGCTGGTGAACCATCGCCTGTTTGTCCTGCTGAACGTGTATGGTGATTTCTTTTTCGCTCCCACATGGATTCCGCTCGATGCAGGCATCGATTCTTATATGCTGTCGTTTCCGACGGGGAGAACATCGGTGCTCATTCTTCCTACATTTGCTTGGCCACAGGGTGCGGGAACCGCGTCGGGAATCCAGTTTATCGGAGCGATGACCGATGCGGATATCAGTACCCTTGTCGGCCGGCCGGACACGATCATTTTTGGCTGGACGAATTAGCCGGGTGGGAAAATGCCGTTTGCCGCGTGGTTCAGTCCAG
>JAFGMN010000358.1 GCA_016927515.1 candidate division CSSED10-310 bacterium
ATGCGGAAGATGGCGGAGTTGGAGGAGATGCTCATCGGTCCGGTGCGCCGCACCATGGCGGCGTGGCTGGAAGTGTCCCGGCCCACCGATTGGGTGTTTGTCCCTCATGCTGGTCTGCATCTTCTACCGCTGCACCTGATGCCGGCGATCCAAAAACCGGCCCGGAATCGAAGGAAAGACGGGGATTGCGAGTGGGATCAGAACGCCGACAGCGATCAGGATTTAAGAAGGAACCGGGGTAAAGACAGGCTGATCATGGATGATTACATCGTGACCTATCTGCCGAGCCTGACCATCGGCTCCCTGAATCCACTCGATTCATCACCTCCGGTTCACCGATTTGTGGGGATTAGCAATCCAACATGCGATCTGCCGTGGTCGGATCGGGAAGTCAGCCACATCGCCGCCGGCATGCAGGAATGGGAAACCGTTATTTTATCAGGCACCAATGCCCATCCCCGCGCCGTGGAAACCGAGGTTCGAACAGCGGGAATCATCCACTTTGCATGCCATGCCCGATTCAATCTGACCGATCCGATGGCCTCCTTTCTCGCATTGGCCGGGGGGGACGATCATTCCGATCCCGATCCGGTATTATCCACAGTCTGCAACCCACCGACTTCCAGTTCACTGGTCTCTAATTTGCCAGTTTCCAATGGGCCGGAATCGTCTCGCCTGATTTCCCAGACGATACCGTCGCGTCCGTATTACCTGACGGATATCCTGATGCACCTCAAACTGGAGTCCCATCCGCTGGTCGTGCTTTCGTGCTGTGAATCGGGATTGTCGACGGAGAGTGATTCCGCCGATGAGTTCGTCAGTTTTGCACTCGGTTTCCTGGGCAGCGGTGCCCGGACGGTACTGTCGAGCCATTGGACTGTGGACGATCAGGCAACGTATGAGTTAATGACCCGGTTCTATCGCCGGATCGTGCAGGAAACCATGTCACCTGCACGGGCTTTGCAGGCTGCGCAACAGGATCTGCGCCGGATTCCTGCCTGGTCAAATCCTTGTTTCTGGAGCGCGTTCCGGATTCATGGCGTGGGTTGAAACGATCAGAATCATCCAGACATCCCCACGATACACCCATCCGGACAGGGGATCGGGCACATCGATACACAATTCGATTACTGGGGCATTGGGGGCAGCCAACACGCCTTCCAGCCAGACTGTGTCTGCGATCAGGCGGGACATCCGCCGAGACAAGGCACCCGATCGTTGAAATCCCCGCTGGAGTCGCTGTTCGATTTTGATCAGGTTCCAAGTTTCCGAATCCGGCCGGAGATCGCAAGCGGAAAGAAACGCGGACCGGGACGCCAATCCTAACCGGGCTTCGGCCCCGGACAGCGCCGGATGAAAACCGCTGATCCGAATGGCTCGGCCCCCCGGGTGCTCGGACGCGGGAACCACACCGGCAGTCAACCCCTGCGAAGATAATTGCTCCATAGCTGTCAAATTCACTTCGAAAATAGTCAGAGATAAGCCTGGAAACCCCGGTTGGGCCCGGCGGGTACCCGGTGATTCCCATGCCATCGCCACCTGCCCGGGAAATCCCTTGGCCATTATTTCCGTAAGGGATTCCGCTGGATGGCGGATCGCCGCCGTGATAGTGGACCAGCGGGCATACCGTGCCAGACGCCGGACCATCTTCGACCAGTCGGGGCTTTCCGCGATGACAGAAGCAGCCATTCCGGTATGCCGAAGATGCAAGCGCATGCGGCACATGGGACAGAACGCCACATGACGGATCAGCTCCTGCGACGCTCCATCGGGAAAAGAAGCAGGTAAATCCCATCCGGGACACGGCGACGGTTCGTCACCCATTCCATCACGTGCCACCCGATCAATTGCACTGAAAAGCGCTTCCTTCTCAATCATGGCCCGTCCTCTCCGCTAAAAAAGCCTTCCGAATGGCTGCGAATCCCCGAGCAACATATCCCCTGACCGATCCCGGCGATAACCCATACGTTTCCGCAATTTCCCCGTAACTCATCCCCGTGACGAATCCCCAGAACACAAGAAACTGCCTGGCGTTGAATTGCCGCTGCGTGTAATCAATGATCCGCTCCACCAATTCACGGGATACTACCTGTGTTTCCGGTTCAACCCCATCAGCATTCACCCGCCTGAAACAGAATTCCAAATAGTCCAGAACCGCCTGCTCATCCCGCTGATCTGTCTCCGAAACCCGATGAAGAGTCACTTCGTGTTTCCGGTAGCTCCGCCGGAGCATATCCAGGCAGATGTTGCGATCGATCTGCAGCAAATAACTCGTAACGGACGCTCCATCCATCGGCCGGTATGTGTTCGCTTTATCCCAAACTTTCATAAATTTTTCCTGTACGGCATCTTCCGCATCCTGCCGATTGTTCAAAAACCGCATATCAAATCGAAAAGCCCACTGGATAAACCGGTGGCAAAACGTTTGAAAAGCACTCTCGTCACGATCCGCGATACGGGCCATGAGAGCAGAATCAGACAGGTCATCAAGCGAACGGCGAACCATGATTGGATTATAACGGATTGTAATGGGAATTGCAGTTGTCATCGTGCACCCTCAATGAGGGAACGGATGGCAGATCGAAACTGCACATGCGATCTTTTATTCCTTGTTGTATTGCATTCACCAAAACTAACCATTATTCTCTCTTCAGCGAATATAACCGATGCAAGGGTGTTTTTTTAAGTTCAGCGAATGGTGGAATGCTTTTGTACCCACGCACAGGCGCGCAAGGGTTCATTCACCTGAGGGAGGTGGGGAGATGAAGATTAACGGACTGAGTCGATCGATTCCAATGATCATGTGTGGGAGTGTGCTTTTGGCTGGTTTGACGGCGAACGGCACGGTCATTCAAACGAAAAACTGGACCCGGACCACGGATCCGGTCGTGGTCACCATAGCCGATGTTCCCAGTGTACTCGGCCAATCGATTGCGGAGTATTACCTGTGGACGGTGACTGATGGTGTCTGGGAACAGGTTGTATTCCAGGTGGACGAGATGGCGCTGAATCCTGGGTGGGAGGGATACACGCCGAATCCATTCTATAACTATTTTATTTGGGATGACATCGACAATGGTCCCGACGCCCTGGCCGGGGACGGTCTGTTCAGCGAGCACGATGAACTCGTTTTTATGGCTGATGCTCTGGGTGATCAGGTCACCGCCGATGATTGGCCGGCCACTGTTCCCGTCACCTGGGCCCGGATTGAACTGGCATTCACGGATCCCATGTATCCGACGGATCAGGGCTGGGTTTACCTGTTCCATGACGACACGAGCCCGGCATGGACAACCAGCGACTGGGTGGACTGGGTGGACACTATTGGAATGGAAAAGACCGTCGATGCGCACGGATACCGCGTTGCTTACATCGGGAGCGGTCCGGATGATTGGACGCATTCACCGACCCTCGATCACCTGAGCATTTCCGCTGCAAATGGCGGCGACGAGATCGATCTTCTCGATGCCCACAAAAATACGGCCAATATCCGCGTCTATATATTCAACCTTCCGTTCTGTCAGTCCGACACCGCGATCGAAACATACTTCGAAGATGAGTTAACCTATCGTCCGCACTGGGTTTGGGGCGTCAAGGATGGCCCGGTCCGCGTGATCAGGCAATACCGGATGCGCGGCCAGGTCAACGGCAGCCAGTGGGGATATCACCCATATTACACGGCAAAGAGCTACAAATACTCCATGCATGTGAATGAACGATTCTACATCAATACGAGCATGCCCTGGAACTGGGGGGAGACCAGTTTCGATCACGAGGAAACCGCACTGCCACTGACATACCGGGATGAAACGGGCAATACCGGGATCATCGACGGTATCAACACCAACGACACAGTGATTCCAGGTGATGTGCCGGACTGGGTCCTGGTAACATCGGTTCATGGATCATATCATGTGTCGATGGATGTGACATCCGTCCAGGCGACCTCCACAACGAGCGTCTGGAACGATGACGGCCCGTCCGCCACAGAAGCAGGGACCTGCCAGAATGCCAACGGCCGCTTCGGTGATTTCGGATACCGCTGGACTGCGCCGGTCCTGCAGCAGAATACGTGGCTGAACTGGTATTTTACATTCCTGCCCAATACGGTTCCAGATACAGCCGCCATGGGCGATGAACTCTATGACCGCGCGACGGCTGCGATTCCGCCGCCGGCCGTTCAGGAACAACCGTTTGTCATGCCATCACCGACCCCTACACCCGAATGCATTCATCACGGTGATGTCGATTTTAACGGAAGTCTCAGCGCCACCGATGCCCAGATCGCATTCTGTATCACCATGGGCCTCGTGATACCGACGTATCAGGAATCCTGCGCCGCTGATTGCGATGGGAGCGGTTCGATCACGGCAGCGGATGCCCAGCAGATCTTTCTAACGGTGATTGGAGCCGCTTCCGGATGCGTCGATCCGATGTGATCGAATTGGGTATAGGTCAGCGGATACAGCCACCAAACCGATCAGTATCGATTCCGTAACGATCTGAAAGGTGTGTTTCCAAACGATTGGCCGTGGGAATCTTTTCCCCCGGCCTTCTTTTCTATGGAGTCGGTATTCCCCGGTTTCTTTGCGCCAGAGGGTGACTTTCCAGCTTTTTTCGCTGCCGCCTCGGCTTCAGTGGACCCCGCTGGACGTCGCATACTCAGAGCAATCCGGTGACGCTCCCGGTCAACTTCCATCACTGTGACCATGACATGCTGCCCGACGTTGACCACCTCGGCGGGATCCTTGATGAACCGATCGGCCATCTGGGAAATGTGCACCAACCCGTCCTGATGAACACCGATATCGATAAATGCACCAAATCGCGTGATGTTTGTGACAATGCCCGGCACCTGCATTCCCGGTTGCAGATCGTCCTGATCATTGATTCCTTCAGCGAACCGGAAGACTTCGAACCGCGGCCTGGGATCCCGTCCCGGCCGATCCAATTCCATGAGAATGTCCATTAACGTCGGCATTCCGACCGTTTCCGTCAGATACTTCCGCAACTCGATCCGCTGCCGAAGATCCGACTGCGTCATCAACGCGGCAATCGAACACCCAATATCCGCCGCCATCCGCTCGACGACCGGATAACTTTCCGGGTGCACCGCACTGGCATCCAATGGGTTTTTTCCTCCGGATATCCGCAGAAATCCCGCTGCCTGCTCAAAGGCTTTCGGACCCAAACGCGGCACCTTCTTCAACTCCGCCCGGGTTTCAAACGCCCCTTTTTCATTGCGATACGCAACGATGTTTCCCGCTACCTGCGGACCCACTCCCGATACATACGACAACAACTGCTTGCTCGCCGTGTTCACATCGACTCCAACCGCGTTTACACACAGCATCACCGTATCATCGAGACTCTGTTTCAGTGCCCGCTGATCCACATCATGCTGATACTGACCGACACC
>JAFGMN010000359.1 GCA_016927515.1 candidate division CSSED10-310 bacterium
AACATGATTGGTGATAGTTCTTCATTTAGTGATTATCAGACACTGTTGAAACAGCCCATCTGATGAGCGAGAATGACATCGATTGCGAGGCTGTGTTTGAAAATTGGAAATGAAGTATGCTGTATTGACGAGGAGATGGCCATCATGGCAAAAAAGAATAAAACGACGAAAACCCGGGTAGGAAAACCCCGGCGGCGACCAAACAATGCACAGAAAAAGGGCATGTCGCCGGGGACCTTGCTGCCGGGTACCCCGGATATGGAGCGAGGACCGGTCCGGATCACGATGATAGACTATTCGGAAACCGCCTGTTCGGATGAGATCGACTGGGACGGATCGATTTCCACCGGTCCCCGGCCGGGATACCGATGGATTATTGCGGATGGCGTCCACGATCCGGATGTCATCCGGCGCATCGGTTCCGCAGCCAATCTGCATGCTCTGGTTCAGGAAGACATCATGAACATCGGTCACCCGGCAAAGGTCGAAGAATGGAATGATCATGTCTTTCTGATACTGAAAACCATCGGTTGGGATTCTGCCGGGATGGAACCCCGAATCGGTCAGATCTCTCTTCTGGTGGGTCCGGATTACGTTCTGACGTTTCACCAAAATGACAGGGAGTTCCTCGAACCGGTCAAAAAACGGCTGCTCAGCGGGAAAGGTAAAATCCGGACCATGGGTCCCGGATACCTCGCCTATGCACTTGTCGATTCCATCGTGGATCACGTGTTCGATGTCATGGATCGGATCAACGACGGCATCGAATCCCTCGAAGAAGCCATTTTTACCCGGGCGGATGACGCGATCATCCAGTCCATCCATACGTTGAAACACCACGTTCTGATCATCAGAAAAATGATGACACCCATGCGGGATATCCTGAATCATCTTCTTCCCGGAGAAGTTCCCCCGTTTCCCGATACACTGAGAGTCTATCTTCAGGATGTCACCGATCATGTGGGCTCGATTCTCGAAACCATCGATGGCTTTCGCGAAATGCTGTCGGGACTCATGGATTGTGCCATGACCGCCATCAGCACCCGGACCAATGAGGTGATGAAAGTTCTGACGATCATTGCCACCATTTTTATTCCCCTGACGTTCATTACCGGCGTCTACGGAATGAATTTCCAGTTCATGCCAGAACTGGCCTGGCGTTGGGGATACCCCGTGATTCTCTTCATCATGCTGGCGACGATCGGCGGAATGCTCCTCTGGTTCCGGCGCAGAAAATGGCTGGTGCGCCCGATGGGAAAAATAGATTGAAAAGATAGCTGGAGAGATGGAATGATATGAAGTGATTGCTTGAAAATCCATCATGTTACGGAAGGTAGGTATAACCATGTACGGACCCCATTCACTCCCGTGGATCATCGATCAGGATGATATCTCGATCCGAATCGAACGCATGAGTTCAATGATCGCGTATCACCGGCACTGCGGCGAACGGACCCTGGACAAACGCATCGCCGGCATGGTCGAGGAGGTCGTTGTTCACCCGGTCGAACCCATGCTGATCCACCGCCATCCCGTTCAGTTCCTGTTGATCCATCTGGCGTCACCTATCCAGGTCGCCGCCCGCACGACCACCACGATCTATGGCACCTTTCCACTCGATATCGCCGTTATGACATCAGACCGCACCAGTGACGATCCGATCGATGTTTTTTCCGCCGCTCCGATGAAACTCACCCTGTACGGATCGCCTGATCACGGCATGCTGTGCCGGTACTGGATCAGCCCCATCGAAGAATCACCTCCGGAAACCCGGCCGCTGCAGGAAGGCGTTCTCCGGCTGACTCTCCGCAACGATACCCCGCGCTGGACCCAGATCTCCCGCGTGGTTCTCCGCGGATACGATATGAAGCTGTTCTTCGACGATACCACCGTTTCCATGCTGGCTGTCATGCGTATCGTCGGAAAAAATCTGGCGGAAACCGATACCGAAAACAATCCGCTCCGGCCCGGCATGACCCGCAGTACCGAATTGATGGCCATGGGGATCGTCAAGGCAATTTCGCGGAAATTCATGATGGAAGGAGACCTGTGATGCTCACTCATGTTCTGTTCGGGACCGTGACAGTATACGATCTACTGATCAGTATCCTGATCATCATCGGCACCGGCGTGTTGTCTCGGGCCTTCGCCACCTATCTCCGCAGAACGATCAAGGACCGCGTCAGCAGCGATCACCTGCAGATCATCATTAAAAGCGTGTACTACGGTTTCATTGCCATTGCATTGATGATGATTCTCCCTATGCTCGGATTCAAGATATCCGGTATCCTCGTTGCCGGCGGTTTTGCCGGCGTGGTTATCGGTTTTGCCAGTCAAAACATCGTCAGTAATCTGATGTCTGGGGTCATACTGATGATCGAGCGCCCCATTAAAATCGGTAATGCCGTCGCTGTCGATGGCCTGTCCGGTACAGTCCAGGATATCACGATCATGTCGACGATCATCCGGACCTGGGATGGTCTCTATGTCCGTATCCCGAACATCAAGGTGTTTACCGGCACGTTGACCAACTACATGGCGCACGTTGTGCGACGGTTCAGTTATACCATCGGAATCCGCTACCAGGACGATGCGGAACAGGCGATCCGTATCATTCGATCCATTATCGAAACGCATCCGCTGACCCTCGTGGATCCAGCGCCTCTGGTCTATGTCGGCGATCTGGCAGAAAACGCCGTCACTATTCACATCAGCATCTGGGTACCCACCAGCGAATGGTTCGCCGTTAAGAATGAATTGCTGTGGCAATTCAAGCGCCGCTTGGAAGAAGGCGGTATCCAGATACCGTTCCCGCAGCGCGTCGTGTGGATGGAGACCAATCGGAAGGAACCGGCGTCACTGCGTGGCCAGTCCGGCCATGATCAACCCGGCGATGCCCAGAATGGTCAATGAGCTGAAAATCGTCCCGAGGATGGCGAACAGCTTTTTCCGTTCTTTCTGAAACAGACCGATCAGACCGAGGATCAGCGCGATCAGCTCCATACCGCCACCCATGATGACGAACAGCCCAATGATCATGGCACTGACACTGTCTTCGTCGATTCCTCCAGGAGTCGATGTCTCGAGGATGCCGGCGACGATAATCAGGATGAACAGACCGCCGGCGATGATCGCGGAAAGAATGAGCGATGTAATGCCGAGTCCCGAATGCTTTAGTGGCGTGAGAACGGGTGGTGCGACCGGATAGGGTGGTGGTGGTGGAGGTGATGACATCTGCCACGGCGGTGAAGGGGGTGGATTGCTATTCATCATGCGTCTCCTCAGGAAAAAAATGCAGAACCGGTTTTCAATACGTGGCACCACGTGTAATCGTAATTTTACAAAAAACCGCCATCAGAGGATACCGGGTTCCAGCGTTTTTTTTGTATAGATCGCACCGATGCACGGTGATTCCATACAATCTTTATCTGGTGCTGGCGGAGCACCGTGCGGATGATTCACCCAGGATCATCACTGGCCATACCCGAAACCGATGCTGTCCCATCGGCCAATGATCTGTGTGACGCCGGGATCCGTCAATGCAGCATGGAAATACAGATTCGCCGCACTCATCCCGGTCTCCGGCCAGGTAAACGCAGGAATGATGTCAACATACGTATACCGGTCTGAATAGGTCATCCAGATGGTGTCACCCGTCGTGTTGAAACTGGGTGCGAAAAACAGGTTTCCGAAAACGTCAAGCAATACGAACAGGGGTGTCTGGAGCGGATCGGGTTCGATTACTGTTACCCATACACCACAATAGAACCGATCACCGGGAACGAACCATGTGTCGGCTAGAACGATCTCTACGCCGGTTTCGCTCGAAAAATACGGTGTTTCGGATGGCGATGGTGACGGTGTGGGTTCATTGGTGGGCTCAGCTGTGGGGGTCAGCGATGGAAATGGTGTGGGTGAGGGTGAGGATGTGGGCGAGGGTGTGGGGGTGGGTGTCGATGCATCCGGTGGGTAATGGAAACCCATATCCACGATTCCGGTGTCGACGGCGGAGTCCGTGCGGGTCGTCCGTTCGTTCATGCAAAAAAGCGGTGTTTCGACAGGAAAGCAGATCTGGCTGGCGGAATCGGAACCGGTGTCAGCGCACGGGCTAGTCAGGAACTGTCCCGACGCTGCTTGAGACAGGTAATACTGACCGGCGGATCCATAGACAAACAGCGGGTCCGCATCGATGTTACCGGAACCGGGCCATCCGTATTGGACATCACAATAGTGGGCATTAAATCCGCCTTCGGAGTCAAGCGACACGGGCAGGTTATTCCAGAGAATGCAGTCTTTCAGATCGATTGCGGCGTCTTCCCGAACCACGATTGCCGCACTGTCCGAATCCGCTGTGTTATCGGCCAGTGTGCAGTTATGGAGCGTGCCCTGACAACTCACTCCGGTCGGTGATTCGATAGAAAGCGCGCTGCCCAATGGAGCTTTGTTTTTCGCCAGGATGCAATTCAGAAGAACAAAGGGGGCTCCATTGTGACAATCAATGGCTCCCCCCCGGATCCGGGCGGAGTTGCTTAGAAATTGCGTGTCCAGATACCCGGATATGCCGCTTACAATCGCACCGCCGAAACACGCGTGATTATGATTGAATACAGTGTCTCGGTATCCAAGATACTCCCCGCCGGCCAGTGCACCCCCCTCGAACGCAGTGTTTTCCGAGAACCGGCTGCTCTGAATCCAGATAGCACCTGTGGACAAAGGAACCGCACATCCTCCCCCCCAATGAGCCTCATTTAGCTCGATGACCCAATCGGACCAGGTCTGCTCGGGTGGATTCAACAGGAAACAACCGCCCCCGTTCCAATGGGCGGCATTGCGCTGGATGGTGACCGGGCCGGTGGCATTGATCCGACTGGACTCCACATGGCATCCACCGCCGTTGTTTACCGCATTGCAGTCGGTGATCACCACATCCGATAACGCGATGTCGGATCCCTGCACCCACATGCCGCCGCCCTGTGAGGCGACCCCCTGCCTGATACCAATGTATTCTAACAGAACATCAGAAACGGACCGGCAGATGATCGCACGGGCTTGCATCTGAGGATCGAGCACAGCTTCGCCTGCACCGTCTCCGGTCAGGGTTGTCTGGGATCGCAGATACACCGGGAATCGCTCACCGGTTGTGTCCGGGCTGTATTCACCGGGAGCAAGATGAATTGTCAGGAATCCAGCAGCCGGGTCGGTGACGGTGACGGCATGCTGCACAGTCAGAAACGGGTCGGCCGATGTCAATCCGGAACTGTCATCCGAACCCATTGTCGACACATAGATGTCGGATACGGTAATCAGCGAGTGGGTTGCTGAACAGTGGGCCAGGGTAAATTCACTTTGAGGAAAAACAAATCTGTCCTCTGTAAAATCATATTCGAATTGGTTCCACGCAGCATCGACCTGATTTCCAGCAATGGTGGCGAGATCGGCTCCATGACCGTACCCCGCTGTGTTGCCCTCAAACCGATTCCCGTTTTCTTCAGTCCCTCCTATGACCACCGGCGAAAACGTCGATAGATGAATACCCCCCCCGACAGTTGATGAATGATTGTCCACGATGTGCGATGCGACAACCGTCAGACCGGGACCATCGCCTCCATAGAAAATACCACCCCCGCCAATCCCCCGCTCGTTCTCCAGAACCTGGAACCAATCCTTCCGGTAATCCGTGCACCTGTTGCCGGTGACAATACAGTGGTCAACAGTCAAACCAGAATCCATCGTCCAAATACCAGCGCCGCAATCGGCCCGCCCCCCCGTCACAGTGAGATTCCGCAAGGCACACGTTTCGACGTGTTTCCCGGCGAATACTCGTCCGGAACCTTCGGCATCGATGCGGACGGATTCCGAATCGGCTCCTTGTATCGTGACGTGATTCACGAGCGGAAGAGGAAAACGCTCTCCAGTCGTTGATGGCGAATACGTGCCCGGCGCGACATGCACTGTTAGGAGACTGCTGGTCGATGTATCCAATACACTCACGGCATGCTGAATCGTCCGGAACGGCAAATCCCAGGACAGACCATTGTTGCTATCCGAACCATTCGGCGCGACATAGACATCCTGATTCACAGGAGTAAGTTGAGAAGTTGTTTCACAAAAGTCGAAACAACTGGCATCAGCCACGTAATAATCGAGAGCGGTATTCCCCGAAAATGTGCTGTAGATCACGGGGATTGGATCGAAAAGCTCGAAATCACTGCACAAATCACTTCCCATTCCAGCGATGTTTCCGGTAAACGTTGTAAATGAAATCTGTACCGAGTTGATCCAGGGACAGTATTGCGTGATTTCGGCAATATAAATTGCGCCTCCCCGGCAGGAGGCGATGTTGTCGTAAAAATACGACCACTCGATCGATGCCTGGAAAAATGGAAGTTCTCCGTGCTGAACATAGACAGCGCCACCGGATGCCTCTGCGCGATTGGAAGAGAACGTGCAGTTTCCAAATAGGGTCGCCGCATTCCGGTCAAGATAGACTCCCCCTCCGTCGAGCGAATCGTTCGCGGTGAATTCACAATACTGAAACTCCGACTCGTTCTGAGCGGTTGTCAGGACACCACCACCTCGGAATAACGCAGTATTGGATGTAAAAATGCAGCCGGAAAAACAATCGGCGGATGTTCCGGAATACAGGCCACCGCCATAGCGCGCGGCGTTTCCCGTCACAGTGACTGAACTGATGTAAAAAGTATTCAGATTATTGGAGAAAATGCCTGCGCCGGTGGTGGCTTCGTTATCCAGGATCAATGAATCAGTGTAGTCTCCGCAGCCCCCTGACATCGAGACACCTCCACCGTCCATCCGGCTTTTGTTAGCCTGGATCGTTGTCTGCAGGATATGGGAGCAATCCGAGCCGATATGAGCGATCCCACCACCGCTCCGAATCGCTGTGTTGTCTTCGATCACACACCCGGAGACTGTTGCCTGGGTTCCATTGAGGCATACCCCGGCCCCGGCATCGGCGGAACAGTGTTTGATACGGCAGTTATCCAGCGTCACATGGGCGTGTTCAATGAAAACACCGCCTCCCGGGCCGGATGAATACCCATCAATTAAGGTAAATCCACGAATGATGGTCGATGTTTCATTCTGGTGAATATGAAAAAGCCGGTCCGTGCCGTTTCCGCTCAGAATACACTGAACCGGGCCCGTTGCGGACTCAATCGTCAGCGTTTTACCCAGGGTGTCCAGATTGCAGAAACCATACCCGGAATACGCGCCGGGAGCCACCAGAATACGATCATCGTTTTGTGCCAGATCGATAGCGCTCTGAATGGTCGGTACATCCGAAGGCACCTCCCAGGTAACCGCCTGGCAGACCCCGGCGACAGCCACAATCAATACGGATCCATACATGAAAAGACGTGTTGATACTGCTTTCATCGCAATCTCCTATATGTTCAGAGACGATTCTATTACGAGTATCAACCCAAAAAATGGCGGTGTCAAGAATGAAAATTATCGATAATCCGTGAATACGATGGGGTCAGTGCACGTGCCGGTTCCGAGGACGGCGAAAAACGTCTGTTGCGCGTCACCGGCGGTGATCGATCCATCACCCGTGCAGTCGGCCGCGCAGGCTTCCTCGAAGGTCGGCGTGATGGATCCGAGGACAATAGAGAAAATCAGCTGGGCATCACCGGCAGTGAGTGTTCCGTCCAGGGTGGCATCGCCGGAATTGATGCACGCGGGGGTTGGAGATGATGCCGGTGTGGGTGTCGGCGTTGGTAGTGGCGGTGTGGGGCACTGCTGCTCGACGGTGAAGATGCCGCTGGTGATGCCGTCCTGCAGAGTTTGCTGGAACGATGTCCAGGCGGTGGGATTGTTCATGAGAACGGCTTGCAACCAGGGGATCAAGATGGACAGCGTCCGTGTTTCCTGCGTTTCGAGTGGAATGGAGGCGGAACAACCGGAGATGATTTCGCCCAGCCGGCAGGTGCTGTTGTTGGATGCGAACTGGCAATGGCTGGCGCCGTTCAGGGTCACGATGGTTTTGCATTCGGAACTCAGGGCGGTATACATTGGCATCTGGTGGGAATTCGGTGGCGTGATGCAATCTTCCGTTGCGGCGAACAACAGGGCCGGAATGGTGATGGCTTCTGCCGCACCGATAGCGGACGGATCGGTTTCGGCTGCGGCGAAATTGGCCAGGGCGGTGATGGTGCCTGTTTCAGCGGCGGCGAGAAAACTGGATCCGCCGCCCATGGAGTGGCCCATGACGGCGGTTGCCGGAGCCACATGCTGGTAAAATGGGGATGCCGGATCGGTGTTCAGGGACGGGAAGAAATCGCACAGAAACGCAAGATCGAGACCGAACGAGCCGTGATCCGGTGATAGGGTGCCTTCCGTTGACGGCAGGATGACGATGAATCCTTCCGGTACGGCAGCCTCCCATAGAAAACCATAATCATCCGTATCGATCAGAAAACCGTGCCCGAAAACGATAACGGGAAAAACACCCGCCGCGACCGGTGCACTGCTGCCGGGTGATTCCGCCGGATAGGCGATGTACACAGGAATATCCCGGGAACGAACCGGATCGGTGAATGTCAGGGTCCGAAAACCGATGTCGTAAGCCGAAATCGAACCGGCCGCCGTGAAAACACCCACCATGATACAGCTGGCAATGCGATAGACCGCTTTCATCGTGTTTTCCCCCACATGATCATCGCGTTTTCTCGCTACCCATCGTCTCGTCCGGTCCTCGTGCCTCCGTCCGGAACGATCATGGATTATGGCCTCCGACAGCCCGTTTGACCGATTGGCGATGCGAATTTACGTCACGGGTCGGACGGGACATGTTGACGCCACCGGTCATCCCACCACCGGATGAACGGCCGGATGAACGGCCGGATGCGGCAGGTACCGGATTGTGCAGTGTTTTAGATGCTGTCCGTGTGAAGGTTTGCGAGAAAATCGACCGGGAAACTTTGAACGAAGCCGTGACAACGATGGCTTCACTGCCGGATACGGGCGGGGCTACGCCTGTTGCGGCGACGGCCCGGGCTTTGGCGGTCGGAGCGACCTTCACTTCCAGGCCGGCCGGTGCCAGTATGATCATCTCTTCTTCGGCGATTTTACGCACTGTTTCCTCGATGGAACGTAATCCGTTCCGGGTATCGAATGCTTCCAATCCCTCAATCTGAACGCGGTTCATAAACCGATCCGCTTCTTTGAACATCTGGAAATACATGAACCCGGCGAACAACCCGAAAGCTAACACGGCGATGACGACAAACCGGAACATAAAAGGCTCCTTTCAGCGGGTCAAACCGCCTCCAATCATTAAACCCGTATCGTCATCGCCTTGTCAATTCATCGCATCAGGGCTCATAGCCCCAGGGGACAGCGGCGATGGTTCCTATGATTTGCGACATGTCCGACTCCAGCATCGCTCCATACATATACAGGCCGCTCGCTTGCGATGTCCCCGTATTGGGCCAGGTGAATACGGGCAGAACCGTCACGGGTGTCATTCCGTGGGGAACGTCGAGCGTATCATAGCTAATATCTGTGTGATCCGGGTATCTGAAATGGGTCCAGGCCGGCCAGAACCACATGTCGCCGTACACGTCGAGAATGAAGAACACCGGTATGTCGAACAGGTCCTCGTCCGGATTGTCGAGGTATCCAGAGATATAAAACGGTTCTCCGGGCCGGACCATTTTGGGCATCTCAATCCGAACGCCGAGCGGATGATCGGGAGTGGCTGTCGGTTCCGGTGTGGCGGTGGGGGGAGGTGTTGGCGTGGGGATATCGCAGTCGATATCGTAGGCGATCCAGATGTCGTCGATATTCCAACCGCTGAGAACGCCGGATGCATCGGTTGGGCCCATGGTCCAGCGGAACTGAACCTGGGCCTGGCCGTCGAGCAGCGAACTCAAATCGATATCGAGCGGCATCCAGAAATCCATCACCAGCGCTCCGCCAAACATGCTGTTATCGAACAGCGTGTACCATGATGCGCCGCCGTCCAGACTAACGTCCCAGGCTGCCTGATCATTCGGATAGGCATCGACGCCCAGCCACAGGGAATACCCGATAGAGGTGCGAATGGCATGCGTGAAATCGAAGATCGGGGAAATCAGCGCGTATTTCGGCATATTGTTCGTGTAAGCGCCATCCAGATTATATCCGTATACATGGGATCCCGTGTGACCAGCCGACGGATCGTCAGCGTTGCCTTTGGGGACGCCGAATGCCCAGTCGCCTTCCGTTGTCCACCCCGGATCGGTATCCAGAGTCTCATTCAGTGCGATGAACCGCCGGAACGTTTTGAACGTGTAGTATGCGCCGCCGTTGTCGTCCAGAATCCGGTTGAATGCTTCATCTTCGGTTTCAATGGCGAAAAGATAATCGGTGCACTCATCCAGATTCGCGATGGTCACGGCATGATCTGTATTGAGTCGTTCCATGGCAATTCGGTGCGTCAGAGGGGGTACCAAACCATACAGAATGGCCGTCGTTGCGGGTTCGTCGGTTGTCCAGGCAAGGGTGGCCGTCATGGAGGTAACCCTGTCGATTGTGACGCCGGAGATGGTGGGAGCGGTGCAGTCCACCCGGGCCGTCTGGCGGACATCGACCGGGCCCGTGCCGCCGTGGTTCTCATCGAGATAGAGGACTGTGATGGTATCGTTTTCATTCACCTGCAACGTTCCATCCGGTGCCGATGTCCCCTCGGCAATGGCGATGCTTCCGGCAAACACGCCGTCAATGCCTTCTGCCAGGTCCACGGACTCCGGATCGATTTCGGAGTCGCTCGACACGAGAACGCTCAGATTGCCGGTTCCCGCCAAATCGGAATCCTTGACGCTGATGGTCAGGGCATCGGAGCATGCATACGCGGTTCGGTCGATGAGAAGAGCTCCGGCGGATATCGGAGGCAGAATGGTCTGAACAGCGGCAAGACAATCGATTTCACCCCATCCGTACACATTGTTGGGAACACCGCGGGAATCGCCGCTGCATTCATCGACATCGGAGAACACCGCGGTATTCTGAATCAATGTCCGTGTTGCCGCAATATCGCCGATCACCGACGGATTAGCGGACCAGATCAACGCCACCAATCCCACGGTGTGGGGGCCGGCCATGGATGTTCCACTCCATCCCCCCTCGTATCCGCCGCCGGGCACCGATGAGCGGATATCTTGTCCAGGAGCCGTGATTTCGGGTTTGCTGATCTCGGGGTACAGCAGCGAGGGACCACGGCTACTGAAGTCGGAAATCAGGCCGCCCTGGCGGGAGGAACCGGTTGTGAAGGCATTTTCGTAGTCGCCGGGGGAACGAAGTGTCGAGCAGCCGGGGCCTTCGTTTCCGGCGGAGACTTCAATAAATATGCCGGCCGCGACCAGGGCCGCAACATCCGCTTCAAAGACCGGATCGTTTCCAGGTGAGTATCCCCATGAGTTGTTCACCGCATGCGGTGCCCGGGCTGGGTCCGGATTCTGTCCCGCAAGATCCGTCGGTGCGAGAATCCACTGAAAACAATCATGGAACCACTCGTCCGTTCCTCCGCCTTCGGCACTCATGCATTTCGTGCCGATCCACCGGGCGGAAGGCGCGACACCGATCCGGTTGTCGCCGCCGTCGAATCCCACCATCGTCCCGGTGGTATGCGTACCGTGCCCGTTGTCATCAATGGGTTCCAGCGGTGAC
>JAFGMN010000360.1 GCA_016927515.1 candidate division CSSED10-310 bacterium
CGGCAGGTGGCCGCTGAGCAGGAAGCGTGCCGACGCGAACTGACAGAACTCAAGGATCGGCGCGAATCCGTTCTGAAGGAGATCGAAGCTGCGGGGAACGATGACGGCGTCGCATTCGAGATTGACGCCGTGGAACGGGAACAGGAGCGATTGCAGGTGGACAGTGCCGGAATCCGTGACCGGATGATGGAAATCCGCCTTCAACTGCAATCCACGGAGGAGCGGATCGAATCGGTGAAACGGGAAACCGAACGGCTGGATGAAGAAACCCACCGGCTGACCGATTTGGCGACGCGATTGCGAGACCAGGCAACGAAAAAACGGGCTCAACGAACTGCCGCACAAACCGACCGACAGGCACTCGAAGGTGAACTGACGCACGGGATGCAGGCAATGCCCGGAATGAAACAACAGGTGGGAAATATCCAGGCTCAATTGGAACGAACGTGTCAGGCGGAAAAAGAACTCGCGACCCAACTCGCCGACCTGGAAAAAAAAGACCGACAACTGGAGAGGGAGCTGAGTGATATCAGGGTTCGTCAGGCGGGGATGACATCAGCGGCGGAGGCATTGACGGCGGATGCCTTCGGTGATCTCGATACCGCCGCCGACGATCTGGGCCGGATTCCCGATGGTGACGAGATCGAAGACTGGCGCAAACAGATCGATATCCTGCAGAGTAACCTGGATATGCTCGGTGATGTCAATCTGGCCGCGGAGCAGGAACACCGTGAACTTGTTGAACGCAACCGGTTCCTCGATGAGCAGATTCGCGATCTGCAGGATTCCATCGCATCGCTCCGGGCAACCATCCAGCAGATCAACAAGGCCAGCCGCATCCGTTTCTCCGAAGCCTTCGAAACGGTCAATACTCATTTCGGCCAGGTCTTCCAGCGCTTGTTTAGTGGCGGAGACGCATTTCTTGAGTTGATCCACCCCGATGATCCCCTGGAATCCGGTGTGGATATCGTTTGCAAACCCCCCGGGAAACGCGCCCGTACAATCGATTTGCTGTCCGGTGGCGAAAAGGCCCTCGCTGCTCTGGCACTTCTTCTCGCCGGATTCCGATACCGACCATCACCTTTGTTGTTCCTCGATGAAGTCGATGCCCCACTGGATGACGCGAATGTCGAACGGTTCACCGAATTCTTGAAAGAACTCGCAGAAGTCACCCAAGTCGTTATGGTGACTCATAATGCCACAACCATGGAAGCCGCCGATGTTCTGTACGGCATTACAATGGAAGAACCCGGCATATCCAGACTGGTCAGCGCACGACTCGCCATGCTATGATGCCCTCCGTCCCATCGGATGAACAGCGTATACAATGAAAGGAGCGCATCATGTCGAAACTGATTGACCGGGTCAATGCCGATTTCAGAGCCATCCTCGAAAAACATCCCAATCCCTACGATATCTATCGATTCCTGACGGAGGGTATGTCCGCCAAAGGCTGCACATTCGGCAGCGGACCCATGCCGCTCTATGTCAAACCCTATTTCATCGATGGAGCTAGAATGCCCGAGATTCGCTGGACAACCGAAGTCCTGATGCGGATCATGAATAAAATATCGGACGTCTACTACTCGGAACCGGCCCTGCGCGACATGTTTTATCTGTCGCCGGAAGAGACTGAACTTGCGGATATCCCCGTCGGTTACCATAACCGCGTGCAAATTACCCGGAACGATGCATTCATGACCGACGACCACCTGTATTACCTGGAATTCAATGCCGACAGCCCTGGCGGACCGATGTACAGTGATGTCCAGGGTGACCTGATCCAGCGGTCCGAACCCTTTATTGAACTGTGTAAAAAATACACAATCGGTCGGGATTTAATCATGTGGCAAATCCTGCGAATGTTGCTGACCTGTTACCGGGAATGGGGCGGGAAAAAGGATTTTCCCACGATCTGTATCAGTGCTGGTCCGGAAGGCGGAACAGCGCCGGAATTCCACGCGATCATTGCCTGGTTGAAGACGATGAACTTCAATGCCGAGTTCGTGGCAACGACGGAGTGGACGTACGAAAATGGTCGGTTGGCGACACCGAGTGGAATGGAGCCGGATATTATTTACCGGCGGGGTTGGATAGGTGATTGGATTCATCATATGGATGGAATTCGACCGATCGTCAACGCACTTCGGGACCGCAAGGTCTGCCTGGTCAATCCGTTGAGTTCGACTCTTGCGGCGAACAAGTCGATCTTCGCCGTGCTCCAGCAACCGGAAATCTTGTCCATGTTCACTCCGGAAGAGGAGCGGGTGATCCGGACGTATCTGCCCTGGACCCGCGTGTTTGAATCGGTGAAGACGGATCGTCATGGAAAGATGATCGATCTGCCGAGTTATGTAGCTCGTCACAAGGATGATTTCGTGTTGAAGCCCATTGATCAATATGGTGGCAAGGATGTGATTGTCGGGTTTGCGACCGGGGAGTCTGAATGGCTGGAGTGGTGTGACACGGCGTGTGCGCCCCGGGGTAAGTTCATCGTGCAGGATGTGGTTGAGATTCCAGAGGAGGATCTACCGGTGTTCCAGGGTGAAAAACTGGTTTTTTCACCGAAGAAAATCAATGTGAACTTTTATTGTTATGGCGGCATTTACACCGGTGGTGTTGTGCGGTCGTCGGACAGTCCCGTGATCAATGTCCACAAGGGAGGCGGGATGACACCCATCATGTTCGTTGACGGCGAGCGTTCCGGGTCACGGTAGGTTTGCCATCAATTCCCGTACAGCCCGTTCGATTTGGCTGTCACGATTGTCGATTGATTCCGCCGGCTGCCGTTCTACGATGATATCCGGAACGGCGCCGGTGTTTTCCATGTTCCGCCCGTCCGATGTAAACCAGCCGACCCAGGGTAGGCGGAACCATGCCCCATTCAGCAAATGAAAGCCTCCGGTTCCGATGACACCGCCGAATGTTGGCATGCCAATCACTTTTCCGATGCCCAGCCGTTGGTATCCGTTGGGAAACACTTCGGCATCGGAGAAACTGCGTTCATCGATCAAAACGGCACTCGGTTTTCTCCAGACATAATCCGGATGGTCCCGGGGTTCCTCGAGGCGGGATCGCGACCAGCCGAACCGGTTACCTGACAGGTGTGCCAGTAACTCGTTATGGATATAGCCGCCGGGATTTCCGCGGACATCGATAATCATCGCTTCTTTCGCCATCTGCACACCGAACAGTTCTCGCCGAAATCGTTCCAGACTGGATGATCCCATCGACTGAATGTGAAGATACCCGATTCGACCACCGGATAGCCGGTCGACCATTTCACGATTCTGCTGAACCCAGAATCGGTACGCTTTCTGGTGATATTCCCATGGCTCGATGGGTTTTAGCGTAACAACCCGGGGGGTTCCGCCAGGTCCCGTCGAGACGACTTCGATATCGATGTCACGTCCGGCCGTGTCGTTCAGATACTCGGCGACTACCGTTTCGGGCGTCAGAACCCGCCGGTTGATGGCGCGAACCGTTTCGCCGGGGTAGATACGGGATTCCGTCCGATAGGCCGGCGTGTCGGGAACGACGTCGAGAATTTCATAGCCGCGGTCCGGCACAAACGTTCCGAGTTTCCAACCCACGCGGCCCGTGGTTGGTCCCGGGACATCGGGGTCGTCACCGCCGTAAATATCCAGGTGGGAGGCATTGAGTTCACCGATCAGGCGTTGAATGACATCGTTGAACTCTCTCGATGTCCGGGCCGATTCGATCCAGGGCAGGTACCGCTGGAAAGCGCCATCCCAGTCGGCTCCATGGAGTTCCGGATCATAGAACTGGTATTTGATGGTGAACCATGCTTCACGGTACATCTGGTAATATTCTCCCGGTCGATCAACGTGCATGATTCCGTTGATCCGTATCGGCGTGATGGTTCCCGCCGTGTTTATCGTCGCAAGGGTTTTGCCGGCGCGGACGATGACGGAATCGTTCGAGGTGTCCCAGAGAATCTGATCAGGATTGATTTCGGCCAATCGCCGCGGCGTGGTCAGCGTATTGCCGTCCCAGCTTCCAGCATAGACTGCCGGTGATCCCATCGCGTCCGACACAAACAGCAGGTTTTTTCCATCTCGGGTCACGATTGGCATCCGATCGGCCGAAGGCCATTCGACAATGGTCCGGACCCGTTCATGGATGTTCTCCAGATCGACTGTCAAGGGCTTCACGGCATCCGCTCGCTTTTTTTCATTTTTGGAATCGGCCGGGCGGATTGCGTGGTCCCGCTTTTGCGTTGGGCTGTCTGTTTCCCCATCCGTTTCCTCCGATTCATCGCTGTCATCCGGGTATCGTTCATGGTCTGCCCGGCTCAACCAGAGCGCATAAATCTCTTCATCCCCCTGGTAACCCGAGGTGATCAACAGGTGCCGTCCGTCCGGTGAAAACCGGACGGATGAATCCTGGCCATGGAGTTTCGATACATTCCATTCCTGTCCGGATGAAAGGTCCATCAGGAAGGTATCGGTGTGCAGACCATGGACGCTGCGAAGATAAGCAATCCACCGGCTGTCGGGGGAGACGGAGAGGTTGAGCACATAGGTACCATCCAGGAGAATCCGTGGATTTTTTCCATCGATCGTCCGAATGATCAGCTGTCCGTCGATTGTTAGATAAATCAGGTGATTTCCATCGGGCGATATCTCGAAATACTCCACGGGAACATCTGATACGAACACCATCGTTTCCTTGAAAAAGCGGCATTTATGGAATTCCTGCCGATCACCATCGTCCGGAATCAGGCGATATATTTCACCATTTCCCGTTCGATCCGAAACATAAAACAACTGATTTTTCTCGGGATGCCAACGGGGCCATTTTTCCCGGAACGGCGTTTCCGTCAGCGGTGTTGTCTGTCCGGTGTTCCGGTTCAGGGCGAACAAGTCACCTCGATGCTCGATCACCAGGTTTTTTCCATCCGGCGACACGCTGATGTCGCTGCACGTATCGAAGCGGATGGTCTGCTTATCCGGCAGCCGTCGGTCGGCGGGTACCTTGATTGAGACGGTATGGGGTTCATCGCCGGGATGTCGGATGGTCCAGACCGCCGAATCCTTACAGAAATACAACGAGCCAGTGGATGATGAACAGACGAGATCTGTGATCAGTCCGCTGGTGAATCCTGTCACGGCAGCTGCTTTTTCCGTATGACGGACCCATTGATGGATATTGTGGAACCCTGTTTCGTCGCAAACAAAATAGATTGTCGCACCATCAGGCGACCATGCTGGAAACATCTCGTTCCATGCTGTTTGTGTCACGCGCCGCGTTGTTTGGTCGGGGATCGAATAGAGCCAGAGATCACGTGCGCCGGGACCCCGATATCCCAGTCGGTACATGCTGCCGAGACCTTTCTGGTAAACGAACATCCGGCCGTCGGGTGACAGCTTGCCATCGCTGGATTCCAGTGGGCACAGATGAACCGGCTGACCACCGGATCGACGAACTTTCCAGGTCGTGTGTTCTCTGAATTCACGAACGCTTTCAAAAATGATCCACTCTCCGCAGGGTGAAAATTGGGTGACCCTGTCATCAGCGGAATCGAACGTGATCCGGCGCGGCTCACTGCCATTGCTATCCATCGTGTACACATCGTAATTTCCGTGCCGGTTGGAACTGAATGCCAGTGTATGACCATCGGGACAGAACGCCGGCGATCGATCATCGGCGGCATGCACCGTCAGCCGACGCGCAGCACCTCCATCAGTCGATACGGTCCAGATATCCCCTTGCAGGCTGAAGGCCAGCTGGCGGTTATCCGGCGAAACGGCGAGACCATTGATTCCGACGGCGTTTTCGACGACGTTTCCGACGACGTTTCCGGCAAAGATAGAAACCGGGTGCAGTAATACCGTAATCATCCAAAAACCCACGGTGAACACGGGGGTCAATCGCAGCCATTTCGTCATGTATCGCTCCTTATGGTTCAACGTTTCGGGATGGTTCAACGTTTCGGGCGGCCGAAATCGACGGCCTTTTCCGAAGTATACGGTTTGTGGTGCGTTTTCGTTGCGTTTTTTTCCTGTTTGAGGATTGCTCGTGATCGCAAGGCTCACCGGATCCGGAGCCAACCAACAGATTTTACAATGTTCTCGTCACCTTCTAATCGGAACCGAATACGGATTCAGTAAAAAACGGAAGGTTCGGCCCCATCGAATTCAGGGCGGACTGTTTACCGGTGCCCCCGGTATGAGTAGACTATATAAAGAGACAATCAACGGGGAGAAAACA
>JAFGMN010000038.1 GCA_016927515.1 candidate division CSSED10-310 bacterium
GTATCTGGCCAGCCCGGCCACCGCCGCCGCCTCCGCACTCGCCGGTCGAATCGTCGCCGCGTAATGAAAGGGCATTAGGATGAAACAGACACGTTTCGAAGGAAATCTCTGGATCATGACAACCGCCGACGGCGCGCTGTTCGACGATGTCGATACAGATATGATCTATCACAATGCCCATCTGGCCGTAACCGAGTTAGAACAGATGGGACAATATGCCTTCGGCAATCTCGCCGGCTGGAAAGACTTCGCTCGGCAGGCCCGACCCGGTGACGTTGTGCTGATCGGAAAAAATTTCGGTTCGGGATCATCCCGGCAACATGCTGTGGATTGCTTTGCCGCGCTAGGCGTTTCCGCCATCGTCGCTGAATCCTATGGAGCGATTTACAAGCGCAATGCAATCAACGCAGGTTTTCCGATTCTGACAGCACCTGACCTGACGGCACAACTCAAACACCCATCGGCTCTTCATCATGGCCAGCGCATCATTCTCGACCTCACCACTGCCGAAATACACGATGTGAATACCCGCATGCCCGGCGTACGCGCAGAACCATTCAGTCGCGTCCAGATGGATGTTTATCAGGCAGGCAATATCTTCGAGTTCGGCAAGACCCTCTGATTGCCGTCGGCAAACACCGCACACTTTTCATCCGGCTAACCGTATACTGATTCCAGGGGGTGACAGATGAACCAATCCTTCTTTTTACGGATCCTCGCCGTCATGACACTGGTCGCTTGGCCGGTGTTTGGTGTACGGGCCGGCATGGATTTACCCGTATCCGAACTCAGCCTCTCCAATGGAATGACTGTCCTGGCCGTTGAACGCCCCGATGCACCGGTCATCGCTTTCGCCCTTTATTACCGCGTGGGATCCGTCGATGAAACTCCCGGAAAAACCGGGATCGCTCACTATTGCGAACATATGATGTTTAAATCGACCGATCATCTGAAGGGGGAAGCGTTCGCACAACTCATGGGAACAATCGGTGGCGGCCTGTCCAATGCAAATACGTCTTTCGATCGTACCTGCTACTACGAAACCGTCGCACCAGATCGACTGGAATTCGTGATTCGACTCGAAGCCGAACGAATGGCCCATCTACATCCCACGATCGAGGAAAGCTTGTCAGAACTCGAGGTGGTCAAAGAAGAACTTCGGCAGGGCTATATCGATAACCCGTCCGGCCGCATCCGCTTCGACCTCTATCAGCAAGCATTCGAACATCACCCCTATAAAACACTTACCATCGGTCATCTCACGGATGTGGCGTCAATAACGTACGATGACCTGATGGCCTTTCAGCGTCGATTTTATGTACCAGTCAATGCCGTGGCCGTGGTCGTTGGACGATTCGATACTAAACATCTCCTGCATTTGATGGAAACCCATTTCGGTTCGGTTCCCGGTGGCGCTCCCGTTGTGCGTCGATTTCCGGCCGAACCGTCTCAGAGTGTGGAGCGGCGGTTTGAGCTTGATATGCCCGTGCAGCATGGCATGCTCTGGACCGGATACCACGTGCCGGAAGCCGCTCATCGCGATAATCTCGTATTGCGCGTGCTCAGCACCGTCTTGTCCCGCGGCGGATCCTCTCCTTTGGGCCGCTTGAGCCAGGGTCGGAACCCCGTGGCAATGACGGCGTATTCCTGGGTGAGGGAATCCATGGAACCCGGGCTGATGATCATAACCGGTATTCCAATGCCCGGAATCGATCCGGAGATTCTCGAGGATCGGATCGATGAAGAAATTCAGCGCATTCAGCAGGATGGAATCACGGAAGACCAGTTGGTTACTGCACGGACCCAATTGCTTGCCCAGGAGGTGTACCTGATGCAATCGTGCATGGGGATTGCCATGCGACTCGGCGAAGCCGAGATGGTGTCCACTTGGCGCGATGCGCTGACCCTGGCAGACGACCTGGCCTCTATTACCCGGAACGAAATTCGGGATGCGGCCCGGAAATACCTGGTGACCACCAACAGAACGGTTGGTATCGCTCGAGTCCCGACTCCTGCACCCATACCCGGTGAAGATGCGGTCCCGTTGGAGAAGAACGAAAGAAACGCGCATGCAGAGGAATCCGAATAAACCAGCAACGGATCGAAAGATCGAGACACAGAGGAGGCAAACGGATGTTTAAGGCAATGACGAGCAGGAGAGGATCGGTTGCAGGCGTCCTGGCCGGCCTGTGTCTGAGTGTATTGTCCGGGTGCGGAGGTTTGCCGGTCCGGAACGATGCCCAGCCGGTAGTCCAAACGGAGCTGTCCGATCTGGAACGGTACATTGCGGAAGGGCAATGGGATCGTGGATCAGCGTTCGAACTGCCCGGTGTCCACGAGCGTGTTCTGGTCAACGGATTAAAAATCGTCGTGGTCGAAAAGCGGGATGTACCGATGGTCTATGCCCGTGCCCAGATCCGCGGGGGTTCCATATACGATCCACCGGATAAATCTGGACTTGCGTATCTTACGGGTTGGGTGCTGACAGAAGGGACCGAATCGTATCCCGATGCGAATATCGACCAGGTCATGGATAAACACGGCGCAGTCGTCACATCCGTTGCCTATAACGAGTCCTGCATCGCAACGCTGACGTGCCTGTCCGGGGATATCGGACCCCTGTTTCCATATTTCTCGGAAATCCTTTCCCGTCCGGCATTTGCTCCGCATATTCTGGAAGAAAGCAGACAATACCTGATCGGCGATCTGCTCCGTACAATGGACGATCCCGGAGAGGTCTGTGCCCGGGTTTTCCGGCGAGAGGTTTTTCGGGGCCATGCCTATGAAAAACAACAAACAGGCACCATAGACGGTCTGAGCGCGATTACTCGGGACGATGTGCTGACGTTTTATTCCACTTACTACCGACCGGACCGGGCTGCTCTTGTCGTCGTGGGTGATGTGTCCGCCACCGATGTGTTCGACTTGTGTGAACAGCATCTTTCCAATTGGGAAACCTCCAGGCACCCGCTCCCGGTGATCGGTGTACCACGCCCCGTGGAAGGTCTTCGGATCACCCTTGTCGACTTGCCCACGCGGCAGGCTCAGATCATGATGGGTCATATTGGTGTCAATCGCACCCATCCCGACCGGTTTACGCTGGATGTCGTCAACAAGATACTGGGTGGAGGCGGACTATACACTCGCCTGGCGGAGGAAGTCCGTGTCAAACGGGGCTTGACTTATGGTATTTACAGCTACTTTGCGCGAAGGGAGTTCACCGGGGAATTCCTGGTTACGACGTTTACGAAGGTCGAATCCGCCCGTGAAACCATCGATCTTTGCATTGGCGAACTCCGGCGCATTCGAAACGAGCGGGTCGGTGAAGCCGAACTCGATGCGGCGAAAATGGCACTGGTTGGTTCCCATCCGCTGCAGTTCGAGCAGTATGAAGACATTGCCCAGACCCTTGTTCATACGCATTTCTATGCATTACCAATCCATGATGTGACCCATTATGCTGAGCGAATCCACGCAGTGACGGCCGACGATGTGCGCCGGGCGGCTCGGCACCATATCCAGCCGGACAGCATGCTGATTACTGTTGTCGGTCCCGCGGATCGACTCAAACCCGCCCTGGCGAGCCTTGGCCCGGTGGATGTGGTCGCTCCGATCTGATCCATGACACGGCTGAATCGGCGGATACCCGCAGCCACCGCGGTTCTGGCGGTGCTGGTCCTACTGTGTTTTCAACCGCAAATCGATTCCGATACCGCTGTATACTGGAGCTGGTTTTCCATCTTCTATGACGGTGACCTGAACCCCGGAAATCAATACTTTCCTGTGCTCGGGTCATGGGCCCGCGTGTATCTCTCGCATCCCACCGATACAGGCTACTTCCCCATTGTGTTTCCATTGGGTCCCGCCCTGTCCTGGCTCCCGGGTCTGATTCTCGGTGAAGTCGCCGCTGCTGGTGTCGACGCAATGACCCACGGCGCGATTCCCGCGATCCATGACGGGTTCGACTGGATCGCTCGCAGCGGTGGACTGCTGATGTCCGCTGTGTGGATTCTCGCCGGTATCGCATTACTCCGGAGTTGGCTGCGGCAATGGTTCTCCCCGCGCATTACCGAACACGCGCTTCTGGCTATCATTTTCGGCACCCCCCTCGTGTTTTATGGCTGCTTCAATCCCGGCTTTTCCCATGCGCTGGAATTTTTTGTTCTTTCATGGTTCTGCGCAGTATTTGCCCGAAAAAAACCGCTCCAGTTGACACCAGTTCAAACGGTCCTCGCCGGAATGGCGGCAGTGGCCATCCTCTATACTCGACTTCAGGACGCCGGATGGTCGGTTGTGCCATGGCTGATGATTATAACGGATATGCATCACCGAGGAATCCGCAGGTGTATGCCATATTGCCGGGCAACTGCCCAGTTCGGTATCGGCGCGCTGATCGCCTTTATTCCCCAATTCTATCTCTGGTTTACCGTGCACCACTCTATTTTACCGCCCTATCCCGCTTCGTATTTCCTATATATCCCGATCCATGCATTTCGGGTTCTTTTTTCTCTGAAACGGGGGGTGTTTACCTGGAGCCCGGTACTACTGATCGCACTACCCGGCCTGTTTCTAGCTCCACGCTCCCTCCGGCGCCGACTGGGTGCCGCAGCAATCGGTGTGCTGTATGTGACATTCATGTCGGCATCGGTCTCGGACTGGTGGGGTGGAGGCTGCTTCGGTGCTCGCCGGTTCGTCGGATCCCTTCCGCTATTCGCTGCGGCCCTGGCTGCTATGTTTCACCATGTATCGCACCGGGTCCGACCGGCGACCCGCACATCGGCCCGGATTATCATGGGTTTGACCTGTCTCGCCGTGATCTGGAATCTGGTGTTAATGATAATCTACATCGAA
>JAFGMN010000039.1 GCA_016927515.1 candidate division CSSED10-310 bacterium
AATTCAGTGTTTGCACACCGGATCCGCCGCTGTAACTGAATTCACCGGATGTGAACCAGGTGCAACTGCTCCCATTAGCGGCGTTGAAAATATCGCCTGCATTGACGATCGGTACGGATTCGAAATCGAGATATTCGTTGGAGTTGATATCGCCCAATGATCCCATCAGCTCGACGCGGTAATCCGTTCCGCTCATCAGGTCGGCATCGAACTGAGCGACTGCATACGGGACCGTCATCCAGATATTCCAGACGGCTTCACATCCGACGTTGATCGTGATCAGGTGTGCGTCTGCAGCGCTGCTATCCGATATAACAACGATCAGGGCAATACCGAATACATTGGTCAATGCGCTGCAATTACTGAGCTGAAAATGATAGGAGGTCACCCCGGGATCGGTGACCTCCGTTTCGACATTCCACAGATACGTCAATTCATAAGCGACGCCGGATGTTTGATCCACATCCCGGGGTGTCTGATTTCCCATTCCAGCGCCATCAAACGTGAGTCCGATCGATGGATTGCTATTGGTCGAACGGGCAATGAGAACGACATATGCGGCATCGATCGCCGTGGTCATCGGATTCGGAATTTCCGCCGTCAGATCGAAATCCCCCGAACAAGTCAACGGCGCGATTCCCAGTGCGGAAACAGCCAGATCCCCCCCGATCAGTTCCGCCGAATAGACAAGGGTTGACGTAGCGAGTGGATGTGTCGCATCCCACGTCGCCAGGGTTCCTTGAGCAACCATTATCCAGCCGATCACCAACCATTTCACGGCACCACGCTGCATCGGTCGGTTCCTCCCTTTTTTTACCGTACTCGCCGTTTCATTATCCCCATCGACACGCACAGCAAGAGTCCGATCAGACCCCATGTACCCATAGCCGGTGCTCTCGGGGTCGCATTATCATAATAGGTGATACCCATGTAGAAGTTAGTATCCAATCCGATGTCTTCTTTGAAATTCCACGTGGAATTCGCCGGGGTATCTTCATCATAGTTGAAGAAAATGTTTGTGCCATCCTGCCAATAAGCCGGTGGGCACTGCAATTCGATTTCCGCCGTGATCCGCATGCCGGGAACGCCGGATCCCTGCTGGTCCATCAGATTCATGAACTCAACAATGAATTTCCGGCCGGGATTGATAACCGGCATCGGCACCGATCCGCCCTCATAACCTTCCAAATCAAAGGTCATCAATGCAACCTGCGGGGCTCCGGGGATCGGGTCAAAACTAAAGGCATACGTCACTGACACCTGCGATGCGGCCGCCAAGACATCGGGAAGCAGCGCCTCCTGCCGGACTTCCCAAATCCGGATGTGCACCTCGATCGGATTGTATGTCTGCGTGAAATACCCCTGACACTGGGAAATCTCAATGGCCCCATCCGGTCCGTTCTCCAACAGAATGAACGTCCGGTCGAGATATCCCCAACTGGCAATGTTCTCGACACCGGAAAGACCCGGACTGGCAATAAAATCCACACATGTCAGTGCCATAGGAGTTCCCGGCAACGGTGTCGGCGTCTGTGCCATCAGGACAGGCGCGACCATCAGAAGCATTACGACAGAAATGAAAACGCGTTTTCCAACCATAATTCCTCCCTCGAAAGATAATCAGCCATCGTGGCGTTTTCTTATTTGCAATTCCTGTACCGATCCGTCCAAACGTTGGGAACACCTAAAAATACCAATGGAATCAATGGATCGATGGCATAGCCATCCAGTGACCGATACCGCTTTCTGCCTTCAGAATGCCCAAAAACGTCAATCCGGATATCAATCGGCCGAAAATTGTCAGTTGGGTATTGCATCCCGGCTCTATCCCATTACAATGCCTCGTATGAAACAGCGGAGATCCATCGAGCGAACACTATGGACCAGCGCAGCACTGACCGCACTGTCAATCCTTCTACTGGCCGCCTGGGGTCGCGCAATACAGCATGTGATCGAGCAATATCTAGGCAAAGAATTCATCATTGTAATCACCGTCTTCTTCTGTCTGGCCGGCCTGCTCATGTTCCGTTTCTCTGTTCTGAAACACCCCAACAACCGGTTTCGTCGTCTAATTTCGTTTTTGCTGGTGGTCGGCTTCTATGCGTGGCGTCTGACGACATTGACCGTCCACGTCGAACGGTTCCACCTTATCGAATTCGGAGTGCTGGCAATCCTCGTCTGCATGGCCATGCAGCGACACAATCAGGGATGGGGTGCGATCGGGTGGGGATTCGCAGCAGCCTGGCTGGTGGGATTGGCAGACGAGTTGTTCCAATGGTGGCTTCCGGCCCGCGTCGGCGAATGGCGCGATGTGTTGATCAATATGCAGAGCGGCGCACTGGGTCTGGCCGCTTACCTTCTGCTCGGGTTCGATTCGTTTCGCCACGCGCTCATCCACCGCCGGGACATCGCCCGGCTCTTGGTCGTATGCGCCGCTCTGAGCGCTCTGAGCGGCAGCTTCATCCTGACTGTCCATCTCTTCGGGCATCGCAACACCGATCCAACAATCGGAACGTTCCAGTCATTTTTCACGCTGGAGCAACTGGCGGGCAATACGACCGACGAGTATCGCATTCAATACGAACGGGCTGCGCAGCGAACCGAGACCGAAGCGATTCCTGATGTATACGTCCATTTTTACAACCGGGAGGGCAAGGAGCATTTTGATTGGGCGCATTTACTGATTGAGTTGAACCGATTACCGGAAGCGAAATCCGAGTATCTGCTGACTGAAACGTATTTCAGACCCTGGATGGAAGTGACCGGAACCTATTTCTCGGATTCAACGGTGGCGGGGTTATCACCGGTCGTTCCGGTTCCCCCCGGCGAATTTGTTAGTCACGTGTTCGACTGGGTGTTTGTCTCGATGACGCGTCAGCAGGTACGATTGGTTTCCCTGAGCGCTGCCCTGCTGTTTCTGCTGATCGCCGCCGGAGTCTATTCGAAGAGGTTGTAATTTAAAAAAGATTCTGTTACCGTGCGTCGTCCTGTGATGGGATGTAAACAAACGGAGTTACATAGTATCTGAAGGAGGAGTCAAGGAAATGAGCGCTGAATATACATATGATGAGCTGGACCGGTTGCCGGTCACGAAGCTGCGCGAAATCGCTCTTGGATTCGAAGTTATTCAAGGTGTTCACGGCATGAACAAAGCCGAGGTCATGCAGGCAATCTGCGAGCTGAAAGGCATAGAAAACCCCTATAAAAAAGAAGCAGAACGTAAAAAAGCCGAAGCACGGGCCGGAATCCGGGAACACAAGATGCAGCGGAAAACAATGAAGGCGGATTTCAACGAGAAGAAAGATGCACTGAGCAAAGATGAGAAAAAAGAAATTCGCCGTAAGATGAAAAAACTCCGCAGAGAAACTCGGCGACTGGCTAACGTCTGATTACCGATTTCTCCTGTTTTGTCTACCCTTCCATTATCTTCCGTCCCGTCATCGGATGCGCGGGTTTTGGTGTGTCGTCACACTGACCCGGGCACCAGTGAATCTTGCCGGCAAGGCCGCTGCCTGAGGATCGAGGACCGCTTCATGGCTGAAGTCCAGTGGAGATTGACCTGTCTTCACCGCACGATAATCAATCCGCACAATATCACCGGATCCGCTGATTCCCCCGTC
>JAFGMN010000040.1 GCA_016927515.1 candidate division CSSED10-310 bacterium
ATGCTGGGCCTGGCGGTGAAAATCGCCACCGTCTTTTCCCTGCTCACCGATGAAGAGCGGGAAAAGGTTCTGATCTTTGACAGCAGCTGGAGGCGCCGGGAATCGAACCCGGGTCCGAATATGTTCAGCAACGGTATCTACATGCGTAGTTTATCCTTTGATCTCACCGCAACCCAACCGGATGAACGAGAGCAAGGAAGCGGCCAGTTCCAGATAGTCTTAGCCCGGAAACCCTGAAACGCAGTCCCGGGAGCATCGCGTCTTTTATGACAGTCCGATTGTTTCGCAACACGCCGACGAAACAGGGACCGTGGCTGTCAGTTAAGCAGCCAAGGCATAGCCAGTGTTGGCATTTGAAAGTTTCCCGCCATTTAACAGGCGGACGAGAACGCCCGGCATGCAACCGAAACCTCAACCATACCCGTCGAAACCATATCGCCCCCAATTGTCAAAGAACCTGTGCCGTGACGAAACCCAACGGCATTTTCACTATACCTACACGGCACCGATCGAACAAGTTCCACTCGCATTCGATATCCTCGCGATCGCGACATCATCGGAAATCACCCGGTGCGGACCGACCTATGAAGCATCCGATGGTCTGGACATAAAGCAGCCCTTTGAGCGATGCCTGACTCGCATCACCGCGTCAGACTTGTAATGACCGGTTGATTTTTCCCGGCGGTTTCACTAGAAATCGCTCCATGATCTGGGCTGTTGCTGCGTTGATTACCGGTTTGATTGTTCTGGTCTGGAGCGCTGATCGATTCGTCGATGGCTCCGCCGCCGCTGCCCGCCACCTCGGCGCTCCTCCCCTTCTCATCGGAATGGTCATTGTCGGGTTCGGTACATCCGCACCGGAAATGCTCGTGTCCGCGATCAGTGCATTGCAGGGAAATCCCGGTATCGCACTCGGTAACGCCTACGGATCGAACATTACCAATATCGCCCTGATCCTCGGTCTTGTCGCCGTCATCAAGCCAATCGCCATCCAATCCGGTGTCCTGCGCCGCGAAATGCCAATCCTGATCGCTGTCACCGTCTTCGCCGTCGCCCAATTGCTCGATTACAACCTGACTCGCTGGGATGCCCTGATCCTGCTGGCCGCGTTCGGAATCCTGATGACCTGGACTGTCATGCAGAGCAAACGCTCATCGCCCGATGCGTTCGGAACTGAAATCGCCGCGGATACACAACCCGGCATGCCGTACCGAAAAGCTCTCCTGTGGATCGCCATCGGTCTCGGCCTATTGCTCGCCGCTTCCCGCATCCTTGTCTGGGGTGCCGTTATCATCGCCCGTGAATTGGGTGTCAGTGACCTCATCATCGGCTTGACCATTGTTGCCATCGGTACATCACTTCCAGAACTGGCATCATCGATCGCCGCAGCACGAAAAAACGAACATGATATCGCCCTCGGTAATATCCTGGGCTCTAACCTGTTCAATACCCTCGCCGTTGTCGGTATCGCCGGCATCATTCGACCCATGCCCGTCGATCCGGCCGTCATCACACGCGACGCACCCGCCATGACAATCCTGACGGTTTCGCTGTTTCTATTCGCCTACGGTTTTACAGCTCCCGGCCGCATTAACCGGTACGAAGGCGCGACCCTGCTGGCATCGTATGTCGCTTACATCTCCTGGCTCGTCATCACAGCGTAAAACGCACCCGCCAGCCCCCTTCGCCATCACCGATTTCCCCGGCCCGGCTCTCATCCGGTCATCCCACGAATGGGAATAAAATGGATTCGATCGGTGGTATATGGAACACGTTTGTACCGCAGCATGTGGAGCAATCGCTATTTGTCGCAATGAAACGTGTTCGATCGGTGGCGGGGCGGAGTAAGCGCTGGTTTTCTTCCTGAAAACCGCGGATTCCGCTCTATTTTTTCTTCAGAATATCGCGGATTTCAGCGAGCAGCACTTCCTGAGGTGGCGGTGCAGCCGGTGCCGGCGGCGGAGCTGCTGCTTCCTTCCGTTTCAACGAATTCATACCTTTGATCACGATGAAAATGGCAAATGCGATAATGGTAAAATCCACTACAGATTGGATGAATTTACCATAATTCAGTGTCACCGCCGCCACGTCGCCGCTGGCTTCCTTCAACGTCAGGGCAAGATCAGTGAAATTCACGTTCCCCAGGAGCAATCCAATCGGCGGCATGATGACGTCGGCGACAAACGACGACACGATCTTCCCGAACGCTCCACCGATGATGATGCCCACTGCCATATCCATCACGTTCCCCCGCATGGCAAATTCTTTGAACTCTTTTATCATGCGCATCGTCCCCTTCTCCTTTCCCGGATTCCAATCCTTCGATCCGGTTACAGAAAACACATCATTGATCCCATGACAGAAAACATACCACACCGTGGGATTAAGTCCAACCCACCACTCCGGAGCGGCCGATCGGCGTTTATCCATGCAAACGGTATCAGGGTATCCATTCCGCGCGTGCGGCGGATATCACCCGATTACTTGATTTCTCCGCAGTCCTTGATCGCGACTTTCGCCGAGGTCTGGCCGTTCCGGGAACCCACCGCTTCGATTTTCTTCACGACGTCCATGCCCTTGACCACTTTACCGAACACGACATGCTTGCCGTCCAGCCAGGCCGTCTTGACCGTCGTGATGAAAAACTGCGAGCCGTTCGTGTTGGGACCGGCGTTGGCCATGGACAGAATACCGGGCTCGGTGTGCTTTAACGTAAAATTCTCGTCGGCGAATTTCGCACCATAAATCGATTTGCCACCTGTGCCATTGTGATTCGTGAAATCGCCCCCCTGGATCATGAATTCGGGAATCACCCGGTGAAATATCGATCCTTTATA
>JAFGMN010000041.1 GCA_016927515.1 candidate division CSSED10-310 bacterium
GGATCTCAGTTGGGACGGCGGCGATCCAGATCCCGGTGACGCGGTTGTTTACGATGTGTATTTCGGTACTGATCCGGATCCCGTTCTGGTCGCTCAGAATCTGACTGCCACCACATACGATCCCGGCACCATGGAAGAAGGTCGCGCCTATTACTGGAACATTGTCGCACGCGACTCCCACTCGGCCGAAATGTCTGGCCCAATCTGGGATTTCGTGACATTCATGAGCGCAACACCCACACCCACACCTCCAAGCGGAACGGCGACTCCAGCACCCACACCCACACCCACCAGTGAAGCCTGCACGGAATGGTCCATTGAACTGGATATGGGTCTGGATTATTTCTGCGCTGGAGATACCTGCTTCCTCAATGCCCTGGTGTGCAATCCGGAGCATTCAGCGGTGACCACACCCATGTGGATCGCTCTGGAAGTCGCTGGACTCTTCTGGATGGCTCCCGCATGGTCGGAAGATTTCAGCTACTATCTCAATCCGATTCCCTCCGGCTGGTCCACGTTCAGTATCCTCCCCTCATTCATATGGCCCACTGTCCAGGGTCAATACGAGGGCGCGAATTTTTACGGCCTCCTGACCACCCCTGATTTTCAGATTCTCGGTGACTATGATATATATCCTTTCGGGTGGGGTCCGTGTAATTAACGACGGTCCAAAAACGAAAATGATATTCAGCGGCCGGTGAAAACCGGTCGCTGTTATTTTGTGTGCTTGATTTTTCCAAAAAACCGAACTATACATGGAAGAGATCTGCATCGACTGATCAGTATCATGCGTTTGTGTTCCACGGCTTATTAGAATCCACTATAAGAAAACACAGGTTTCAAAAGTTTTAAGTGTTGTACACCTTGCTGACGCGTAAGTGCTAGACAGGTAATCATAAGGAGATACATGATGGAAATGTGGGAATTGTTCATTAAAGGTTTGGCAAAAACATTCGAAGATTTTGCGCGGAAGATGATTGAAAAGGGCAAAGAACTTGACGAGACTCAGGCGCAAACGGATATCAATGAAGATAAACACGCTTCTGCTTCGATACGCCAGGAAAAGTCAGCACCCCGGAAGCGGGTCATCACACACAAAGATCTGGGCGATCTCGAAGATCAGATTCTTGCGATCATCGGTCCCAGTACCGACGGCATGACACTGAAAGATGTCGCATCGAAAATGAACATGCAGTGGCACATGTTGCGAATTCCATTCCGCCAGCTGACTCAGGAAGGTAAACTCGTGAAAGACGAGAAAACCTACACAACCGCATCGAATCTGGGAAACGAAAGAAAAAAAGGAGGGGATGTCGAGATTCCTTTTGTTCCTGCGCCTTCAAAAACGATATCGCCAGACTTGCCATCAACTCAAGAAACACCACCAAAAGAAACACCTGAAGCGAAAGAATCGCAGGTCCCGAAGCGCGTTCAATCCAAAGAAGCGCCTGTTGAACCAGAAGAATCAACCGCCAAGGCCTCCCCCCGAAGACGTGTTGTTGATGCCCGTGAGCTGGAGAAAAAAACGGAGTCCGAAATGGCAGCCAGCACGCTCAGTATCCGCGACAAAGAACGGCTGCGGTACCGTATTCTCACAGCATTACGCGGACGTCCGGAAGGGTTGAATCTTGAAAAGCTCGCCGCTGTTCTCGGAATGGAAATCGCCATGATTACACCGATTCTTGACGAACTGCGAAATGAAACCAAGGTCATTCTAGTCGAAAACGAAAAGTATCGTCTTCCCTGATTACACCCTGTTCTTTCATTCCAGCGATTGATTCTGATTGGTGTGCTTTTAATCGTAATTTAGACGAAAAATTGGTGGACAAGCGCACGTTTTTAGTGTTTGATACGCGGCGTGTCGATCGGGGTACTAATGTGTGCTGTATCGTATCGTTTATGATTGGAGGAAAACAATGGGAAATAAGATGATTTACTTCTTCGGCGGAGGCAACGCTGAGGGTTCTGCGTCCATGCGAGATCTTCTGGGGGGCAAAGGAGCGAACTTAGCCGAAATGACCAGCATCGGCATTCCGGTACCTCCCGGTTTTACTATCACAACCGAAGTGTGTCGCCAATACCACGAGAACGGAAATGCGTTTCCCCCGGGGTTGAATGAGGAACTGACCGTCAATATCGAAAAATTGCAGCTGACCATGGGCTCGTGTTTCGGTGATCCGGACAGCCCATTACTGGTTTCTGTTCGATCCGGCGCAGCTCGCTCCATGCCCGGTATGATGGATACGGTTTTGAATCTGGGGATCAATCCGGCGGTGGTTGAAGGACTGATACGAAAAACCGGAGACAGGCGGTTCGCTCTCGATGTTTACCGGCGTTTCATTCAGATGTTCGGTGATGTCGTAATGGGTGTGCCACATCATGAATTCGAAAAGGTTCTGGATGAGGCGAAGGAAGCCAAGCATGTTACACTGGATACCGGATTGGATGCCGATGATCTTGCGGATGTTGTTGACAGATATATCACACTGTACGAACGGTATACTGGGGAAACGTTCCCGACAGATCCGCGAACGCAATTGAATAAATCCATCGAAGCGGTTTTCCGTTCCTGGGACAATCCCAGGGCCATCAAATACCGTCAGTTGAACGATATCAAAGGACTGATCGGAACGGCAGTCAACGTCCAGACCATGGTCTTTGGGAATCTCGGTGAAACATCGGGTACCGGCGTTGCGTTTACCCGTGATCCGGCCACCGGTATCAATGATTTCTATGGTGAATACCTGATGAATGCGCAGGGGGAAGATGTCGTGGCGGGTATCCGTACACCTCACCCGATTGCCACTCTGGCGGATGCACACCCCGGCATATATGCGGAACTCATGAATATCCGCGAAACACTTGAGAAACATTACACGGATATGCAGGATCTCGAATTCACCATACAGGAAGGAAAACTCTATATTCTGCAGACGCGAACCGGGAAACGAACGATCTTCAGTTGGATTCGGACGCAGGTCGAAATGGTCGAAGAGGGTTTGATCGATGAACGAACCGCGGTGGATCGCGTTCCAGCGGCAGAATTAGGCAAGCTGTTCGCGCCGATCCTCGATCCCGAAGATATCCGGAAAAAAGGCTTGAAACCCGTCACTATCGGATTGAACGCCAGCCCCGGCGGCGCGTGCGGCAAAGTCGTGTTCACAGCAGAAGATGCCGAAGCCTGGGCCGCAAAAGGAGAAAAGGTGATTCTGGTCCGAATTGAAACCAGCCCGGAAGATATCGGCGGAATGCATGCATCCCAGGGAATTCTGACATCCCGGGGAGGGATGACCAGTCATGCCGCTGTTGTCGCTCGCGGAATGGGATGCCCCTGCGTCTCAGGCGCGGGGGAACTCAAAATCAATTATGCTAAACAACATGTCGAATGCAATGGCCGCATTGCCCGGCAAGGCGATATCATCGCCATCGACGGTTTCACCGGTTGCGTTTTCTTCGATCCAGTAACGGTAAAACCATCGGAAATTGTCCAGGTTCTCCGCCATGAACTCGATCCGGAAAAATCCAAGCTGTACCATGACTACTCCACATTCATGCAATTTGTCGACTCAATCCGAACCTTGAAAGTGAGGACCAATGCCGATACACCAACCGATGCGGCCATTGCGGTTCGCTTCGGAGCTGAAGGAATCGGCTTGTGCCGCACCGAACACATGTTCTTCGAAAGCAACCGGATCATCGCTTTCCGCCGACTAATCCTCGTGGCCGAAAAGGTCAAGCAATTACGCACTCGACTGGAAAATGCATCCGGATCGGCCCGAGAAGAACTGATTCGGGAACTCAAATCTCCGCTGGCACAATATACACAGGCACTTACCGAACTTCTGCCGCTTCAACGAAGCGATTTTGTTGGGATTTTCCAGGCTCTGAACGGATTGCCGGCAACTATCCGCACCCTGGATCCGCCGTTACACGAATTCCTGCCCCAGGACCTGGATGGTCAAAAAGAAATGGCCGCCACCATGGGGGTATCCATCGAACAGATCCAGGCAACCATATCCAGTCTGCACGAATTCAATCCGATGCTCGGACACCGGGGCTGCCGACTCGGGATCAGCTATCCCGAAGTGACCGCCATGCAGGTCCGGGCAATTATCGAAGCGGCACTGGAAGTTCATAGTCAGGGTATCCCGGTCAATCCGGAAATCATGATTCCCCTGGTCGGAACCCGGAAAGAACTCCAACTGCAACGCGACATCACCGAACGCGAAATCAACCATATCCTTAACGAAAAACAGCTCACCAGTCTTCCATTCCATGTGGCTATCGGAACCATGATTGAAGTCCCGCGAGCAGCCCTGACTGCCGATGAAATCGCTCACTCGGCGGACTTCTTCAGTTTCGGCACAAATGATTTAACGCAAATGACTTGCGGCTTCAGCCGGGATGATGCGGGTAAATTCCTTGGCGAATATGTCTCGAGCACCATTTATGAATATGACCCCTTCCAGGTTCTTGACCAGACCGGGGTCGGTCAGTTGGTGCGGATGGCAGTGGAAAAAGGACGCAGTGTTAAGCCAAAACTAAAGCTGGGAATATGCGGAGAGCATGGTGGAGAACCCAAGAGTGTGGAGTTCTGTCACTCAATCGGATTGGACTATGTCAGCTGTTCGCCGTATCGGGTTCCCATCGCGCGTTTGGCCGCCGCGCAAGCCGTTATTAAAATGGAATCGTAAAGAGGGAAGAGTGATTGACCGCGCATGAAATCCGCACCTTACATTCTGGTTGTTGATGACGACTCATTCATTCTTCGGGTGATCAAGGATTCCCTGGAGACGGATGGGTTCCGGGTAGATATTGCGTCCTCTGCAGAGGACTGTTACCGGATGCTGGGTACCAGAATTCCAGACCTTTTTGTTCTGGATATCATGTTGCCCGGTCAGGATGGCTTCACCTTGTGCCGGAACTTACGAAAAAGTAGAACAACTGAGTTTACACCGGTTTTAATGCTCTCATCGAAATCCCGGGTCCGCGATTGTTTAAACGGACTGGAAGCCGGTGCGGACGATTACTTGATCAAACCCTTCCATCTCGACGAACTCGTCGCACGAATTCGTGCATTGCTGAGACGATCGAATCGAAACAATCAGGTGGAACCTGAGGACAAACGACTTGTGCCCTCAGGTTCCGCTGCGGCTGCCTCAACCCAACCACGTGGCGCCCCTGGCCCCAAAACGCTACCCAAGTGCGATCGCGAAGCTCCTCAGGGAAAGATCTTACAGACACCAACAGATACCAGCACACCCGCGCCAGTAAAACCCATCGTGAAACGACCTCTTTCATCTCCACCCCTCGAAATCCCAGCGGGAATGAATTTCGAGGCAAAGAAAAAACTGGCAACGGAGTTATACCAGAATCGCGAATACGATAATGCCCTCAAACTATTCGAAACACTGTCAGCCGAAAATCCGAAAGATCATTACTCAAAGAAATACGTCGAAGTGACCCGGAATACCATGATGAAGATCTATCTCCAGGCTCTCGGAAGCAAAGACAGCATCCCGATCAGAACAAGCACCAATCCTGATGATTTCATCGGTCTGGATTTCAATACTCAAGAAGGATTTATTTTCTCTCGCATCGATGGTATCACGGATTTTAAAGGCATTGTCGCAATATCCGGTATGAAACCCGTCCTCGCCTACGGTATATTGTATAATCTGTTTCAATCCGGCGTCATTAAGATCCGGAAATAACCGGTCTCCGGGTTGAAAACCGGGTATCAGGCTGCAATAATGACAGTGTCCGAACTGATCCCGGACAATGACTGCTTCCAGTCGCGCATCAGGACAATGAGGAGGTGCTTCATGGGAAAACAATGGTTCATGCTGACACTGTGGGTCCTGCTTCTAATCACACCCTGGGCATTCTCACAGACGCATTCACAGGCGGATTCTCTCGTGACAACGCCAGCAACGACGGCATCGGCTGAAAATACCGATCCGGAAATGATCATTTTGACATCGATTGACAAAATGAATCGAGCTATCCAGGAACAAAACGATCCGATGCGCAACAAAATGTATTTCGAGTTCCGTTTGATGGAGCAGAGCCATCCTGGATTGGTTGCTCCTCATCTGATCCGAAATCTGTCCAATGATCTTCCTGGGATCCCTGAATATACAGCATTCGTTTTGGGTTGGATCGAAGATAAACGCGCAATCGAACCGCTCCGCGCAATGCTGAACACAACCGATTCAAAGAAAATCGCTGCCGCCCGGGCTCTTGGTTTCATGCGAGCCAAAGAAGCACTCCCCAACCTGCTTCAACTGCTTGAAGATCCCAGCGCTCGCGTCCGCGGTGATGCTGCGTATTCGTTGGGCCTGTTGGGGGATGAATCCGCCAATGCGGCCCTCAAAAAAGCCACTCAGGATGCCGATGAATTGGTTCGGTATTTTGCGGAAGAAGCCCTGAAACGGATAGCGGATTACCAGAAATTCGGATGGTGAAATGTTGCGCCGATGACCGAAACCGCCGTAAAAAGAATCTTCGACTCGATCATAAACGGAAGTGTATCCGAACGCGACGAAGCGTTTAAACAACTCCAGCAATTGCCGTTCGACGCCATCCGTGATTTTTTGTTCGACGGTCTTCGGCACAATCACCATCGGATTCGCTCTACCTGCGCGCAAATTATCGGTGAAAAAGGAGATGAAACCGTTATTTTTCAGTTGCTTCAGACGCTGAGTGACGATTCTTGGGCCATTCGAACCAGCGCACAGGAAGCGCTGAAATATCTTCCCGAGGATACTGTTCTCCCTGTCCTCGAAGGCATCGTCTCGTCCCAGGCAGGGAATATTCCTATGGTGAAAACACTCACGAATGTCCTCTCCAGTTTCCGCCGCCCGGAAGCATCATCCGTTCTGGTGAAATTGCTTCAGTTAACGGATGATTCCGGAGTAATCGAAGCGGTGGCAAGAGCATTGGGCAAGCGGGAGGATGACCTGTCTATCAGCCATTTGTTCCATTTGCTGGCGCATAATCAGTGGGGAGTTCGAAAAACAGCCGCCCGTGCTATTTCTGAGATGCCGCTTCGGGTGATTCAGGATAAGATCAAGCGTGAGCTGTCCAATCCCAATCGATTTATCCATCTGGCTGTCATTGAAATGCTGATCTCCCGAGGAGACGAATCCGTTATTGATTTGATGGCGGAAGTCCTCTCAAGCAACAACGACCTGACCCGGTCGAATGCCATGAATGTTTTGGCCGGAATCGGCTCCGACGACAGCTACTCTCTCTTGATCTCTTTACTGGGCGACACCAGCGAGGCCATTCAGGAAAGAGCTGCGGAAATTGTTGGTAAAAGCCGTTCGCTGTCAGTGTTAAATCTTCTCAAACGATGCCTTAAATCTGCCAACAACCGACTCCGAATGAACGCAGTGAGAACACTGGGTCTCATGGGAACCGATGAAGCTGTCGATGTACTTGAGGAATTGGTGATTTCGGAAACCGGTAAAACGAAGCTCGCAATCCTCAGCGCGTTGGCCGGAATCGGGAACCGACGGGCGATCCGTCTGGTTGTAAAGAACTGCAACATGCCGGAATATTCTGAGCAGATCTTTGATATTCTTCGCCAAATGGATTCTGATTTAGCAATTCAACAGCTTGTCAATATGTTGGACGAAGACGGCTTTTTTCAAACGGCCGTCAAAGCACTGGCCGACCTCGACCGTTTAAAGGTTTTTCGGTCTCTCAGCACAAAACTCGGGAGTGGCACGCCGCTACAACAAGAAAAAGCCGTTGAAACTATGGGGCTGATCGGATCGAAAGAAGCAATCCCCTATCTTGAAAAAGTGGTTGAAGGCGGTTTCAATCCGAAAGTTCTCTCGGCAGCACAAGCTGCTCTCCTGCGGTTACGGAAACCTGCCGGATGACGCATCGCTACCCGGCATTCGATGATGTTATCCATGGTCTTGCCGATCATCTACGCTATCTGAAGGAACAGGGACTCGATTCACTGCGGATAACACGAAAACCACTGATTGATCCATCGTCATCGGACATGGATACATTGAAAGAAACACCTGTCATTTCAGCACCCTCGGTCGCCTCACCCGCGCACGAAGAGTTGAAGCGATCCACACTGACCGAATCGGATCACGTCCCGGACATCGAAGCGGATCGTGCGTACGAATTCGAACGAGCGGTCACAGGTGTCGCAACGAACGGGACCAACGATGACCGAGAACTCCGCCTTGCCGAACTTCGGAATTACATCGGTGAATGCCGGCGTTGCCCTTTGCATCTGCAGAGAACCAGGCTGGTCTTTGGAGAAGGTAACCCTGCGGCCCGGCTCATGCTGGTCGGTGAAGGACCCGGATCTGAAGAAGATCGCACCGGGCGCCCGTTTATCGGAAAAGCCGGCCAGCTTCTCGATCGTATCATCGCCGCTATGGGCCTCGATCGAAAGGACGTGTTCATCGGTAATGTTGTTAAATGCCGTCCTCCCGGAAATCGGGATCCGGAACCGGATGAGATCGCCGTTTGCCGTGCGTTCCTAGATGCGCAAATCGACATCATCCGTCCACAAATCCTGCTGGCACTAGGGAAAATTTCCGGTCGAGTACTCACCGGAATACCGGATGCAACCCTTGCTTCTCTGCGCGGTGTTTTTTATCAATACAGACAGATTGATCTCAGGGTAACCTATCATCCCGCCGCCCTGCTGCGAAACCCGGCCTATCGACGTCCTGTCTGGGAAGATATCCAGACGATCATGGCACGGCTGGGGCTCCCGGTTCCTCCTGTAAAATCGTGAAACCATCCCCAAACAGGTCATGTGGGTTCCTTTTCAGAAGAGCCTTCTCAATATCTTTGCAGAAAAGGCCTTGGCAAAGGCAATCTTGATACCAAGGCAGAAAAGGCATAGAATGTTGGTATGAAAATCCGAAGGGATAATCGACATGGCTAATCGAACGATAAAAACATACGGAGAGCCTGTGCTGCGTGAAAACGCGCGGGAAATATCCGAGATCACCCAGGGTATCCGGCGTCTTGCCATGGACATGATCGAAACGATGCGCACTGCACCGGGTATTGGTTTGGCAGCACCCCAGGTGGGGGAGTCCGTGCGGTTGATCGTTGTCACCTTTGGTATCGAGGAAGACAGTCCGCGGCCACGCGTTCTGATCAATCCGGAGTTAATATGGCACAATGACGATGTCGAATCATGTGAGGAAGGATGCCTTAGCGTTCCCGATGTCACTGGTGTGGTCTCACGGTGGACGGAGATTCGGATACGGGCGATGACCCTGGATGGTGATACCATCGAAGAAATCCTATCGGGATGGACCGCACGCATTTTCCAGCACGAACTCGATCATCTGGACGGCATTTTGTTTATTGACCGGCTGTCCAGGCTGAAGCGTGATCTCGTTAAACGCCGATTGAAAAAGCGTTTGCGATCCGAGACGGCAGCAATGTGATGGACCAAACCGCTCCCGCACGCCTCATTTTTATGGGAACTTCGGCTTTCGCTGTTCCCATCCTCAATGCCTTGGTTCACGCCGCCTATGACATCGCCTACGTCATCACACAACCCGACCGGCCACAGGGCCGGCATCGGAAAATCAAACCAACCCCCATCCATGTCGCAGCAGACAGCTTCGGATTACCGGTCTTTCAGCCTGACTCCATCCGGATGCAGGCCTGCTTCGATATGCTCGATGCCCTTGCACCCGATATCATCATCACCGCTTCATACGGCCAAATTCTCCGACAACGCCATCTCGACATTCCCCGATTCGGCATCCTGAATGTTCACGCATCTCTGCTCCCCGATCTTCGCGGACCCGCTCCAATCCAATGGGCCATTCTCCAAGGCAAAACGATAACCGGCGTAACCATCATGAAAACGGAACTCGGTATCGATACCGGTCCCATCCTGTCCCAGGACCGGTTGCCGATCCGACTGGAAGACACCGCCGATTCTCTGGAAGCGAGAATCGCCGAACGTGGAGCCGCTTTACTGATTGAAACCCTGCCGAAGTATCTGTCAGGCACGCTTCATCCAGTGCCTCAGAACAATGCTGAAGCCACACTGACGCGCATGATCCGGACAGAAGACGGCCGGATCGACTGGACACTGCCGGCGGAACAGATCGCACGGCATATCCGGGCGATGCATCCAGCACCGGGCGCGTTCACGATATGTCATCATGAACGACTCAAAATTTACTCCGCCGGTGTCGATGACGACGCTGCCCATGATCCGATGATCACGGATCGAACCACCACTCCCGGAACCATTCTCGATGGCATTAACGGGAGCGGTCTGCTGGTTCAGACCGGACGAGGTCGACTCCTGATTCATGAACTCCAACCCGCCTGCCGCAAATGCATGGCCGCCGAATCTCTGCTCCAAGGCCGCTTTGCTGAACGGGGCGATGTTCTGGGCTCAACTCAGGAAGGACACCCATTGCCATGTCTGGAATGAAATCCTTCGCAACCCTCTCCATCGGCTTTGCCCTATTTGTTTGCTTGACCGGTCTGTCCGGGTGGATCACCCTGATGATCATCACGACCGGAGGAGACATCGTTATTCCGGATGTGATCGGTGAAGATCTGAAAACCGGAATCGGCAGACTTCAGGCGAGTCGGTTGTACCTTGTTCTTGACGGTGAGGAGTTTCATGGGGAAGCACCCCGCGGCGTAATTATCGCACAAAATCCTGTCCCTGGAGAATCCCGAAAAGCGTACTCATCTGTTCGCGTGATTTTGTCCGCCGGACCCGAACGCGTCGAAATGCCGGATCTTCGCGGATTCGGTCTGCGGCAAGCTCAACAGGAAATCACGCGTTTTGATACCGGTCCATGCCGGGAATACTACATCTACCATACAGATTATGCCGAAGGGGAAGTGATCGCTCATATCCCGGGTCCCCATGAAATCATTGTTCCTGGTGCGGAAATTTCAGTCATGGTCAGTCAGGGAAATCAACCCGTACCATACCGCATGCCGGACATCATCGGTCTAACCATCGATGAAACACGCGGGTGGATGGATCCGTTCCAGTCCCGCTTCGAATTAACCATCAGCAACCGACGGGAATTCGGCCCCGGAATCGTCATCGATCAACATCCAGCTCCTGGCAATCCAGTCAAAATCGGCGATCCAATCCGACTGACCGTGACAGCCGAAGAAACCGGCGCCAGCAACGTTCCATCCGTTTTTACCTGGCACGCACCCCCCGGATTTCTTAATAAAAGCCTCATTATCACCTATACCATCAACGGCAACTCCGAGGTTTTAATGGAACGCGAAGTAGCACCGGCAGAAGAAATTGTCTTGCATGTTCCGAACACCGGTCGCGGAGTATTGGAAATCACTTTAGACGGTGAAAGCATATTTTCCGAAGTACGGTGAAAGAGGACTTCTCATGGTTCAAATTGCCCCCTCAATTCTCTCTGCAGATTTCGCAAACCTCGCCCGAGACATCGACATCGTTGCCCGGGGAGGTGCTCACGCCTTGCATGTCGATGTCATGGACGGCCATTTCGTCCCGAACATATCCATCGGTATTCCTGTTGTCCAGGCCCTCAAAATGACGACCCGCCTGCCTCTGGATGTGCATTTGATGATCGAGAACCCCGAACGGTTCGTCCCGGATTTCGTCAAGGCCGGTGCCGATCTGTTAGCCGTACACGTAGAAGCATGCCCCCATATTCACCGTGTCATTACGATGATTAAAAGCTCCGGAGTCAAAGCCGGCATCGCCCTCAATCCCGGAACACCGCTGGGGAGTCTCTCTGAAATTCTTCACATGGTTAATTTTGTGCTCATCATGAGCGTCAACCCGGGATTCGGCGGACAGAGCTTCATTCCGGATTCTATCGACAAAATTCGACGGCTGAGCAACGTGATCCACTCTCGCGATTTAAACGTCACGATTGCCGTCGACGGAGGCGTCTCCGAAAACAACGCCGCAGACCTTGTCACCGCCGGCGCTCGCCTGCTCGTCGCCGGTTCCTCCATCTTCAAAAGCTCCGACCCTGCGGAAGCCGTTCGCCGCCTGATCGCTATCACGCACCCGATCGGCTCCTCTCACACATGAATTAAGGAGAACACTTCATGAACAGTGCCCGTCGCGCCCTCATCAGTGTCTCTGACAAAACCGGTATCGATTCACTTGCTCAATGCCTGCTTCGGCAGGGTTACCATATCGTATCCACTGGAGGAACTGCCGGTCATTTGAGAGATCTCGGTTTTCCCGTCATGGATGTCTGTGATGTTACCCGGTTTCCCGAAATTCTCGACGGTCGCGTGAAAACGCTCCATCCGGCCATTCACGCCGGGATTCTGGCCAATCGATCGTTGACCGGACACGTGGAACAACTGAGGATGCACGGGATCACGCCCGTCGATATGGTCATCGTCAATCTCTATCCTTTTCGCCAGACTGTCGAAAACCATCCCGACGATCCGGACCGTGTCATCGAGAATATCGACATCGGGGGTCCATGCCTGATCCGGGCCGCAGCCAAGAACTATCGTCACTGTACCGTCGTCTGCGATCCGAAGGATTATCCGCACATCATCGACCGCATCGAATCGACAGGCGTAATCGATGAAGCGATGCGTCGTGAACTGGCATACAAGGCATTCGCTCATACCGCCCAGTACGATGTCATGATCCAGTCCTGGTTTCAGCAGTCCATCGACAACCGATCTGATCTTCCGGAACATCTGCTGATGGTACTGGAGCGCGGGGAAAATCTCAGATACGGCGAAAATCCGCACCAAAAAGCGGCGATCTATCGAATCCCTCTAGCTCCTGTTACAGGATTATTGGGCTACCAGCAATATGCCGGAAAAGAACTATCGTTCAATAATCTTCTGGATACCCAGGCTGCCTGGGACATTGTTTCGCATCTTCCGGTACCGAGCGCTGCCGTCATCAAGCATCAGAATCCGTGCGGTGCAGCCGTTGCCGATACGCCGGCTGAAGCGTGCCGACGCGCACTCGATGGCGATCCACAGTCAGCGTTTGGCGGCATTGTTGCGCTGAATGCCGAAGTGGACACCAAAGCTGCGGATGTCCTTCACGCGGCTCATTTTCTTGAGGTCATCGCCGCACCGGCGTGGTCACCGGAAGCGCTTCACCTGCTGACTCGGAAAAAGAACCGCCGATTGATTCAATTGGAACCGGTTCCCCTGGACCAGGTGACATGGGACATCCGTATGATTCACAACGGAGCCTTGATTCAGACGCGGGATAGCGGCATTGACGATCATCGTCATTTCCGACCGGTGACCCGGCGTATACCCACGGAAGCGGAATGGATGGAACTTCTGTTTGGCTGGGCGGTGTGCCGGTGGGTCAAATCCAATGGCATTGTCCTGGTTCGGAATGGGATGGTTGTTGGCGTGGGAGCCGGTCAGATGAGCCGCGTCGATTCGGTTCGACTTGCGCTAGAAAAAGCCGGAAACCGTGCCAATGGCGCTATGATGGCATCCGACGCGTTTTTCCCGTTTCGGGATGGAGTGGAAGCGGCAGCCCGGGCAGGGATAGCGGGGGTTATCCAACCCGGGGGTTCCAAGGGAGATGACGATGTCATTGCGGCCTGTGATGAAGCGGGTATTGCGATGGTGTTCACGGATATCCGACATTTCAGACATTGATTGGAGGTGGTGATGCGTATTCTGATCATCGGTTCCGGTGGAAGGGAACATGCCATCGCGTGGAAACTGGCGCAATCGAATGAGCGTCATGAGCTGCTTGCTGCACCGGGGAATGCTGGAATTTCGGGGTTGGCGGAGTGTGTGCCCATTGCAGCGAATGCGTGTGCCAGCCTTGTCACATTGGCCCGTGAACGAAACGTTGATCTCGTGATTATCGGGCCGGAAGCCCCCCTCTCACTGGGATTGACCGACGCGCTGGAAGCGGTTGGAATACCGGTGTTCGGCCCCAGCCGCCGTGCCGCTCAACTTGAAAGCAGCAAAGTTTTCTGCAAGGAATTCTGCACGCGGTATGGGATTCCGACAGCCTCGTATTCGATTTGCGATTCACCGGAATCCGCTCGCGCAGCTGCCCGATCCCGGAATCATCACTGCGTTCTGAAAGCGGATGGGTTGGCAGCGGGAAAAGGCGTTTTCGTCTGCCATAACCGGAGCGATGTCGATGCGGCAGTTCAAGCGATGTTGATCGATCGAACCTTCGGTCATGCTTCGGACCGGGTCATTGTTGAAGATTGCCTGATCGGCGAAGAAGCATCCATTCTAGCAATGGTGGACGGGTCAACAAGCATCCTGCTGGAATCCAGCCAGGATCATAAAGCCGTCGGGGAAGGCGACCAGGGTCCGAACACAGGCGGCATGGGCGCTTACTCCCCAGCACCTGTGATCACCCCCCGTCTGAAACACCATATCATCCAATCCATCATTGAACCGACGGTCATTGGAATGCGCGCGGAAGGCCATCCATTCAAAGGTATTCTGTACGCCGGGCTGATGATTGTTCAGGGTGAACCGTGGGTTCTTGAATTTAATGTCCGATTCGGCGATCCGGAAACACAACCGATTCTCATGCGGCTGCAATCAGACCTGACACCCTTTGTGAACGCCTGCGCGTGTGGTCGGCTGCACGAAACGCCACCACCGGTCTGGACGGACGAACCGGCCGTCTGCGTCGTTTTGGCCGCTCAAGGGTATCCGGGTACGTATCCGAAAGGCATGGAAATCACGGGGATCGATATCGCAGAAGCCGTTCACCCCGTCACGGTTTTCCACGCTGGCACAGAACGGACCAACGACAACAGGCTCGTGAGCACCGGCGGCCGAATTGTCGGTGTGACGGCCCATGGAAAGACCTTATCGATCGCCTGCAGCCATGTCTATGCCGCAATCGATCAGATTCGTTACTCCCATCGGATGTTCCGGCGGGATATTGGTTACCGCGCATTAAATCGTCAAGGAGTGTGATATGAAAAAGTGTCCTCGTGTGCTCATCGTTATCGGCAGCAGTTCGGATATCGATATCGTTCAGGATGCCATGTCAACATTAAAAGAATTCGCTGTTCCCTATCGCCTGGTAATCAGCTCAGCACATCGCACACCGGAACGGACGGCAGATCTGGCACGCAACGCTCGAGGCGAAGGTATCCGTGTGATCATTGCTGGAGCAGGATGGTCGGCTGGGCTTCCCGGTGCTCTCGCAGCAGAAACCACGCTTCCGGTGATCGGAATCCCAATTCCGTCCTCAGTGCTCCTCGGAATGGATGCTATGCTGTCCATGGTTCAAATGCCTCCCGGTGTTCCGGTGGCTACTATGGCCGTCGGCAAAGGCGGAGCAAAAAACGCTGCAATCTTCGCCGTTCAAATCCTGGCATTGCAGTTTCCTGAACTGGAGCAGCCATTGGCTGCATTTAAAACCAATCTTGCGCAAAAAGTCATCGACAATGCACGCCACCACGAAGAAATCTGGATGAGTTGATTTTTAACCGCATGATTATCAGTCTGTTGACGGATCGATCAATCCCCTTTATTGTGGAAATTCAGCGGGGGCCGGCGAGGGTCCGCGACGTCTTTCCCGACGTTCCCGAAGGAACTGGCGGACATCATCTTCGAACTCCATCTCCAATAGCAAAAACCGGGCCTGCTGCTCCACGGTCAACATTGCGAGAATGGTATCGATTTTCTCGAATTCCCGACGCATGTAACCCCGCCGATGCTCCTTCGTTGTCTGCACTGCCCGCGTGACCGCATCAGAATCCAGCGGCTCGACTCCCAGAGCATCACGCAATACTATGGCGTCACGCTCCATCGATTGGCGCAGCTCGAAACGCACGTCTTCCAGCTCACGAATCGCGGGATACAACCGGGTGGCCAATGCATCATCTACCGCCAATTCCTCGGTTACTTTCCAGATTTTCAATGACAGCATCATTTCCCGCGCTTTCTCCCGATGCGGTCCCTCACC
>JAFGMN010000007.1 GCA_016927515.1 candidate division CSSED10-310 bacterium
ATCGATCATTGCCCGGTTCATGTCATCCTGATTTGCGGCAAGAATACCGGACACACCGGATTCGATGACATGCCGGACCTCCCCGACAGCATCGGCAATGACCGGTAATCCGGAAGCCATGTATTCGAACAGCTTTGTCGGGCTTTTCGAGCGGACCCACATGGAATCAGATGCGAACGGGAGCAATCCGACATCGGCAGCCGCCAGTTTTCCGGGCATTTCATCCGGATGCACCCACCCGGTCAGATTGACGTGCCCGGTAATATCACTGAACTCCCGTTGCAGTGCATCAATCGTCTGATCCCACAACTGGCCACCTCCCACCAGTTCGAGCCGGACATCGAGGCGTTCCGCCAGGACCGCCCGGATACCGTGAAAGATCCGGAGAACGCTTTCATAGATTTCGTCTCCCCAAATAATCCCGTTCCAGATAAAGTGGACCGGTCCCGTCCGGGACGACCGATCCGTCACGGTGAATTGCTCCGTCCGAACCCCCGTCGATATATACTCAACACGAGGATTGATCCCACCGACATACTCATACAAGCTGCGACTGGCAGCGATGCAACCGAGAGCGCGGGTAATCAACCGGCGCGTGATCTCGGCATGATCATCAGACCCATAAAAAAAACGACGTAAACGCATCCGGTTAAATGTGACGGTAAGATCGACATCGTAATCATCGTAATCGAATAGGTATCGATTGAATCCCAGCCGGTTCAGAAGAAAGGGCAATGCAGAGTTGTAGTGGGCTTTCTGAATGTAGAAGTATGTATTCAAACGGGGGAAAATCCGGGGCAATGCACGGGCAATCATCGTCATTTTTTGGCGATCGCGTGCCATATATGTTTCAACTTCAGTCAGTGATGACAGGTGGTCTTTGAACGAAATGACATGGGTCCGGATCCCCGGATAGGTATCAAGTTGCTGGGCGAAGTGATAGCATCGAACCCGTGTATGCGGGTATTCATAACCACTCAAGCCAATAAAAACAATATGTTTGTCCAACGGGAAACCTCTCATTCCATGGAGAATGAACCGCTGGGTTCTCTCCTGAACCGTCAGGATAAGTCAGGGTTCGGCCGGAGTCAAAAACCGGCGAGGGTCATGGCTTTGATATGCACCCGGGGCCGGGCGAAGGACGGAATTGTATCGGGGGTTATCCAGCGGAAGTCCACCCAGAACGGGGACGTCCAGGATCGGGTGAGGACAGCGGGTTGGACATGGAATGTAACGGTAAAGTGGGAATAGGTATGGGTCACGGTTCCCAACGTGTTTCCGTTGGGGTGTATCCCGTGCATTTCCATGAATTCCTTAGGGGAATGGTCATGATGCATGCAGTTGGGGGGTTCCCACAGGCCGTTGAGGAGGCCGTGATCGGGGCGACGCACGAGTAAGAGGGTGTTTTGTGAGCGGATAATGAAGGTTGTGCCGGACCGATGGGGTATAGGTTTGCGGGGAGATTTTTCCGGGAAGCTGTCGACATGATGGGTTTGAAACGCTGTGCACCGTTGATGGAACGGGCACTGGGAGCAATCGGGGTGGGGTATGCATTGAAGAGCGCCGAATTCCATCCAGGCCTGGTTCACCCAGCGGGGGGCGAACGGTCCGTAGCAGGTGCGGAGGATTTCCTGGATTTTTCGTCGAAGAGAGATTCGGCCGGGATCTCCGGGAATTGCCGCCAGCCGGGTGATGACGCGGATGACGTTTCCGTCGACGGCGGGTTCGGGAAGATTGTATGCGATGCTGATAACCGCTCCGGCAATATAATCGCCAACACCCGGGATGGTCAGGGCGTCAGCGCGGTTAACTGGAAACTGACCGTTGAAACGATCCCGGATCGTTTGAGCGCCTGCCAGGAGATTCCTGGCTCGGGAATAGTATCCAAGGCCTTCCCATGCCGTAAGGACGGTGTCGATGGGAGCGGCAGCAAGGCTGTCGAGGGTCGGGAATAGTTCCATCCAGCGTCGATAGAACGATTCCACTGTGGCGACCTGGGTTTGCTGAAGCATCACTTCGCTGACCCAAATCCGGTAGGGATCGCTTTCACCACGCCACGGCATGGTTCGGCGGTGCGTATCGAACCAGTGCATCAAACCGGCGATCAGCTCTGCATCTGGAAACATCGGTTGATCATCCTTTTTTTATTGTTCCAACCGCGGCGGCTGGTATCAGGGGGTATGGGCCGGTATTACCGATGTTCAATCCAGCGGCGGATCAGCCGCCGGAACGGTGGATCGCGGCAAGTACGGCATCGTAATCCGGTTCACTGGTTATCTCGGGAACCAGTTGAATGGATTGAATGATACCCGCCGGATCGATGACAAAGATCGAGCGAGCCAGCAGGCGCAGATTGTCGATGAGAACGCCGTAGGCCAAGCCGAACGACGCTGTTGCATGATCCGACAGCGTCACAACCCGGTCGATCCCGGCAGCACCGCACCATCGGGCCTGAGCGAACGGCAAGTCCATGCTGATGGTCAATACCACAACATTGTCTCCGAGCCGGGTCGCCATTTCGTTGAATTTCCGGGTTTCGGTATCGCAGACAGGTGTATCCAGTGACGGAACAGAAGAGATCACAATGGTTTTACCGGAGTAATCTCCGATTGTTACGGGTTGCATTTTCGCATTAATTACAGTGAAATCCGGCGCTGTTTCGCCGATTTTGGCGGGATGACCCACAAGGGTCAGCGGGTGGCCGTGCATAGTTACGTGTCGTTGATTCATTGGTCTCCCCTTTCGCGGATGAAGTGATGGTCATCATGACTCAAACGTCCTTGTTGTTTGTGCGGCAATCCCGGAATTGGTTACATTTTTTTTATTGACGGGTCCATATTAACACTCTATCCTATCGGTAGATCGAAATTGGTTCCCCCGAAAAATCCTCTCTACCCCCCTTCCTTCCTCCCAGACATAGAGAGGATTTTTCCCTTGTACCGGCTGTGTGCGAGTCGGAGCGATAAAGCGGTCGTTCGGCGGGGTTTTCGAACGCTTACAGTTTTTCCAGTAATGCCTCAATAATACTCGTGACGCGCCGTACGAGCAATCGTGTTTCAACGGCCATTCCGGCATCCAGCGCTGCATGATCGAACAGTTGATCGAGAATCATCGCGGCCTGATCATCGTGATCCCGGCGAAGTTCGTTGAGGTTGCGGATGATCGGATGATTGGGATTGAACTGCAGATTACGCCGGGTCACCGGAGAAAATTCCTTGTTGGCAGCCTCCATTAGCTTTTGCATGGCCCCAGTCAGAGCGCCGTCCGGATTGACAAGAATGATAGGGCTGGAAACAAGGCGATCGGAAGATCGAACATCCGCGATTTTTTCCTGGAGTTTGGCTCGTATCCAATCAGCCAATGACTGGATATCGCCGGACGGCACGGAGTTGCTTTTGCTGTCGGATTCCGCAGCCGATTCCGGACCGGCCGTCGGCAGATCGATGCTTTCCGAGTCTGCTGAAACCAGTTTCTTTTCTTTGAACTCGGCAAGATGGTGCATCACGAAATCATCGACGGGATCGTAATTGTATATGACCTCGATCCCACGTTTCCTGAATACTTCCACATAGGGTCCTGCTTCGATCGCTTCCCTGCCGGCACCAGCGATGTAATAAATCGATTTCTGGGATTCCGGCATCCGTTCCATGTATTCTTGGAACGAAACGAGTGTTCCGGGATCGGTCATACTGGTTTCGAAGCGGACGAGTTCCGCCAGAGCGTCCCGGTCGGAAAACTCAGTGATAACGCCTTCCTTGATAAACATCCCGAACTGACTCCAGAATTGCCGATAACGATCCGGTTGTTTTTCCGCCATCGTTTTCAATTGTTTGATGATTCTTTTGCTCAGCACACGATTAATTTTCCGGATCAAAGCGCTGTCTTGCATGGTCTCTCGGGAAATATTGAGGGGAATATCCTCGCTATCGACAACGCCGGAAACAAAGCGGAGCCAGAGGGGGAGGAGATCTTTGGCATTGCGTTGAATGAGTACTTTTTTACAATGCAGGTTGATATTGGCATCGGTGCGTCCGAACCCGAGTTTTTCCGGATTTTCATTGGGAATAAACAGCAGGGCTTTGATGGAGAGGGGAGCATCGGTACTGAAGTGAAGCCAGTCGATGGGGTTCTGGGTGGATGGGGCGATATATTTGAAGAATTCCTGGTATTCGTCATCGGTCACATCGCCAGGTGATTTGACCCAGAGCGCTTGGATTGTATTCACTTTTTCGTTGTTGATGAGGATGGGAAAGGGGACGAAGCCGGAATATTTGTGAATCACGTCCCGGAGGCGCCAATCTTTGGCGTAATCTTCGGCATCTTTTTTCAGTGTCAGTTGAATGGATGTTCCCATGGGCAAGCCGTCGGCCGGGGTGATGGTATAGTGTGAAATGCCGTCGCTGGTCCATTGGTATCCGTGTTCGGTTGAGGTTGCGGACCGGGTGGTCACAATGACCTGGGATGCGACCATGAAGGCGGAGTAGAAGCCAACGCCGAACTGGCCGATAAGATTGAACGTATCGGAGACCGGTTGGGAGGCTTTTTTGAGAAACTCGGTTGCGCCGGAGTGAGCGATTGTGCCGAGATTTTCAATCAGTTCATCCCGTGTCATACCGATACCTGTATCGGTTACGGTCAGGGTTCCGGTGTCCGAATCAGCGGCGATGGTGATTTGAAGTGGAAGGTCTTTTTCGGGGTCTCGTCCGTTAACGAGGTCTAGATACCGGCGTTTTTCGAGTGCATCGACTGCGTTGGAAATCAGTTCCCTGAGGAAGATTTCCTTATCGGTGTAGAGAGAATTGATAACGATATCCAGTACTTTGGCGACTTCAGCCTGGAACGAATATGATGTTGATGCATCCGGTGCATGGGTGTCGTTAGTCATGATTACCTCCGATTGGATGATGGCCGGGGGGGAGTATAGTTGAAACAACCGGCCGATGCATCAAAAAGAGCGGGCCGGCTGCTGTTACGGCAGCCGGCCGGCCGCATGGGGACATCAGATTTCCACCTTAATATCGATGGTTCGAGGTTTCACCTTTTCCGCCTTGGGAAGAATAATCTTGAGAACGCCGTGTCGGAGTTGTGCAGAGATCTTGTCCTGGTCGACGAGTTCGCTGAGTTCAAACTGGCGATAGTAATCCGACAGCCGGTATTCGCGGTAGGCTTCCTTGCTGACATCCTCGGCTCGATCCATTGCGCGAGCCTGAATCGTCAGAATGTTGTTGTCGACACCGACACTGATTCCCTCAGGCGCAACGCCCGGGACATCGCAAACGACGAACAGCTCGTTTTCGGTTTCATAGATATCGACAGCCGGGCAGAGATACCGCGTTTCTTCGCGGGTCGACTGCAATTCTTTTTCTTCCTGTTTTACTGGGACTGTTTTTTCCATCATGGCAATTCTCCTTTCATGCCTGATCCGCTGGTCATTCACCAGCGGAAATCTGGATCCGCCGGGGCTGAGCCTTGGCGGATTTACCCAATGTCACCAGCAGAAGCCCATGCTTGTATTCTGCCTGTACAGCATCGGGATCGATTTCGCGTCCCAATTCGATGGTCCGGACGAATTTACCAGCAGCGCGTTCCGACCGGTGGAATGCTTCGGGACCGAGATCCTTGGGTTTGCTGTTTTTCTGGCCACGGATCGTCAGCATATTGTTTTCGACCGTTACCTGCAGGTCGTCCGGATCCAGTCCGGGAGCCAGGCATTCGACATACATTTTGTCCTGGTCGTCGAAAATATTGATCAGCGGGTATTGCCTGGCCGCCAGACCCGGAAGGAAGGCGAACCGGGAGACGGGTCGACGGTGCAGCGGGGAGTCTTCGAACAGGCGATCCATCGTCCGTCGAAGAGCATCCATTTCTCTGAACAAGTTACCTCGGTAGTTCATGGTTTACCTCCTGATAGGGTTCTGAGTCATCCGGAAGATTCCGGACATGTCAGCCTGAGATGGAGCAAGGTTAGTGCCAGGCGGGTGAGAGATCCATAATCGATTAATTACATTGATTTTTTTCAATTTTTACCTGCGTTTCAAGGGGATTGAGAGAGTCGTCGCAGCGAAGGTGCAAACGCGGGTGCGACGTTGCATGGATTCGCAGCAAGTGCAAACCCGGCTACGCACTCCTGTATACCCGGGTATGCATTTAGCGCTAGACAGGGGCGCGTCTTGTCAGGGGATGGGCTGATTCAACCTGTTGATTTCATTAGTATCAGCGAGTAACATCGGAATGAAGCCGGGTTTGGCACGGGTTTTGGATAAAAACTCGATGATTTTCCCGGGGTAACCGCCCCCCACGACATATATTCCCGCGCGGCTTTGTGGGGAGTCCGGTGAGATGCATCGGCTGGCTGGTTACCGGGACGACAATTCAGCCCGGGCTTCGAAAAAGTCCGGGCTTTGGCTTATTCAGGGGAGACTGTGACGATGACGAACGCAACCCAACCAAAAAACGCGTGCATATTGGGAATTGGTGGAGCATTACCGAGCCGGGTGCTCGATAACTCGTATTTTGAATCGATTGTTGATACGACGGATGAATGGATCCGGGAACGTACCGGCATCGTGCAGAGGCATTTTGCGGCGGATGACCAGCTGAATTCCGATTTATCGGCTGAGGCGGGACTGAAAGCGCTGAAAGATGCCGGAATGACACCGGACGATATCGACGTAGTAATCCAGGCAACCTGCACTCCCGACCGGTCAATCCCCTCCTGCGCAATGGCCGTTCAGGATAAAATCGGCGCTCGAAATGCTGCGGGGTTCGATATCAACGCCGCCTGCTCCGGCTTCATCTACGGACTCAACATCGCTAACGCCCTGATCGTCTCCCAACAAGCCCGCCATATCCTGCTTATCGGCACCGAACTCCTCTCCCGCGTGATCGATATGACCGACCGCACCACGTGCGTACTCTTCGGCGACGGCTCCGGCGCAGTTGTTCTCGGCGGATCCGACGGATCCCGTGGTATCCTTGGACATTACATGCGCAGCGACGGCGCGCTGCGGGACCTGATCACCATTCCCTGCGGGGGAACCGAACTTCCTCCGACTCCCGAGCGGCTCGCTGAACACCTTCATTACGTCCATATGCGGGGTAATGAAACCTACAAACACGCCGTCACACGACTGGCCGACAGCAGCCGGGAAGCCATCTCCGCCGCCGGCTTGGCTCCCGGCGATATCGATCTCGTCATCCCGCACCAGGCCAATACCCGAATCCTCCAGTCCGTTGCTAAACGACTCGGGATCGACTATGACACAAAATTCTTTATCAACCTGCCGCATATCGGCAACACCTCCTCGGCGTCCATTCCCATCGCTCTCAACGAAGCCCGCGAAACCGGACGTCTCCAACCCGGCATGACCATCCTACTCGTCGCCTTCGGCGGCGGTCTGACCTGGGGTGGATCCGTCATTCGGTATTAAATACGACGACAATACCCGCTTTACTCAATAAAAATTTCAACCCGAGTCTTGTCCTCATCATCCTCAACCTCCAACAACTTGCCCTGCGTGTTCTCATCCACCGCACGTAAAATCTCGTCCAGATCAATGTTGTGCTCGTTGATCTGCGCCTTCGCATCCTCCGGCATGAACTTCGTCGCCAGCTTCAACAACCCCAACGGCACCGCAATGTTTACCTTAGGTTTGCTGAAATCACCCTCATACACCCGGATTTTCAAAAACCGCATCCACCGGCGCGGCTTCGGGTCCGGCATGACCATGGCCGGTACCGAAGACGCCGAGCGAACCTCCAAAACCTCCAATAACTTGACCGCTTCCTCCGGACTCAACTTGCCCTCTTCAACCATTTTTAAAATCCGCACTTTTTCATCACCCATTTGACATCTCCTTCGAAAATCAATCAGCACCGTGCTGATATCGGTATTAATAAGGCCAGAAATTGATTATGTCAATTAATAAATTGATTTTATGAATTAATGAATTGATTTGTCTTTTATTTATGTTTTTACACGATTTTTTTTATTGTTTTGACGATTTTATCAGCGGTTGCGAAGCCACCCGCCGCTCCCTACAATACTTACCCATGAAGTCGTCCTGGAACCCGCCCGATCGTCAAACAACCCTGATCGTTCTCGTCCTCGCTTGGATCACGTGGGTTCATGCCCGCTCGATTCTCATCTGGTTTGATTGGGAAACGGTCCGCTTTTTCATTCAACCACGCCCCGGCCAGTTTCGTTGGATCACACCTTGGGCTGATTCCTGGATCGACCTGTCCGATTACGGAATCCGGGTTGCCAGTCAAACCCTTCGCCCCCTGATGACCTGGCTGTTCCAATGTGAAGTGCTGGTCTTCGGTGAAGCAGTATCCGGCTATCATGTGGTCAATCTTCTCGGTCACCTCACGGCAACCACCCTGCTTATCCGCTTTCTCCGTCACATCGGGACCGCCCTGCCGACAGCTGCTCTCACTGGATTGCTGTTCGGCGTCCACCCCCTCGCAACCCAGCCACTTTGGATTTTAGGTGATCGCGCGGAGATTGCCGTTTTAATCGGAGGGCTTCTCGCGCTGATCCATTACGCTCACCGACCGGTCATCGCCGGCGGCGCACTGCTGTTCGCGTTGTACAGCAAAGAAACCGCAGTAACGATCCCGCTATGGATGGCTGCCTATGACGGGGTATTCATCGACCGGGGGGTTCCCTTCCTGCGAACGCTGCGGTTTCGCATCCGGCGCTTGGCTGTTCCCGCTGTTCTGACCGCTGGCTATCTGGTTCATCGGTTCATTGCATTCAAGGGAATCGGTGGTTACCAGTCTGTCGACCATGGGCATATTCATCACGTCATTGACGTTGTCACACAAAATATCGCCTGGCTGCTAACGGTGCCTCAGGGCCACCCGATTCTTCTCACAGTCCTGGTGCCGACAGTCGCGGCAGCGTTTGTGTCTGGTCAGCGCCGGATCTGTCGATTCGGCATTATCTGGAGCATTCTGTTTTTCATCCCGATTCATAATCTCTGCAATAAATGGTATCTCTACACGCCCTTGGCCGCCGCTGCCGTTATCATTGCAGGAGCCGTGGATGCATCGATCCGGTCACCCTACCGATGGCGTATTGCTACAGCGATGATGCTGACCACCGCGATCGGTCTGTCGCTGATGAGCACCGCGGAATTGAATCATCAACGAGGCAATGCCGCCGTCGCCCCGGATCTGGCGCAGCGCCTGGAAACACAAATCAAGCCGCTCCCCGCCGATGCCCGGATCGATTTCGTGCTCCCATCACCCCTCACCGCCGACTCCCTCGCAGGGCATTACTTTGTTCCCAACCGAACACCTCTGAAAAAGGTTAAATCACCCTTGGAATCCATTGTCTGGGACCTCAACAGCACCCGGTATCTCAACAGGCAGCCTGTATGGAACCGCAGCGTTGAAGCCGCCATCCGTCTTCGGTACAACGATATTACTATTCGTGCGGACCTGGTGGAATCCGATGCGGTGCCGGAGCAGTCCGTCACCCATATGCGGATCGCCTACAACCCGCTGACGCGGGAACTCACATGGCAGGATTGACCATGCGGACCACCCTGATACGACCTCGCACCGGCAATACTCCGGATCCCCCCCTGGGATTGATGCTGTTGTCGGCATGTGCCCGGCAGAACGGTCATACCGTCCAGATTCTCGACCCATGTCCTGGTGATATGGGCTTTATCGACGAAATGGTCCGCTTTCAGCCGCAAATCGTTGGCTACAGCATGCTCACAACGCAGGTATCCCGAACGCGCGTGATCCATCGAGCCATTCGGGATCGTTTTCCGGATGCCGTCACCGTGGCCGGAGGAATCCATCCTACCGCACTCCCCGAATGGACACTCCGGAATCTGTCAGTGGATTACGCCGTGTGCGGAGAAGGTGAAATCACGTTTCCCCGGTTATTGAATGCACTGGCGGACGGTTCTGATCCGGCACGGATTCCCGGCGTAGCGACACTGATCGACAACCACTTTTCCGGATCACCCGCACCTCCCCCCATTGCAGATCTGGACAGCCTGCCCCTGCCCGATCGAGAATCCATCAATTTCGAACACTACCTGCGTCCTCCGGGTAACATCCGCGGAAAATATCTTCGCCGAGCCACCAGCATCATCACATCCCGAGGATGCCCCTTCGGCTGCATCTTCTGCTCCAGCCACACCCTGTTCGGCCGCCCCGTCCGGCGCCGGTCCGTTGACCATGTCATGACGGAAATCAATCTGCTGCAATCCCGTTTCGGAGTCGATGGTATCTGGTTTCTCGACGATACCTTGCTGGAATCACCGGAATGGCTGGCGGAGCTGTGCCGGAGAATGCATGAAACCGGTCTGCCATGGGGGTGTCAAGCGCATGTACGCCGTGCCGATGAACGGCTTTTCCGCATGATGAAAGATGCCGGTTGCCTGCAGTTGGAGTTCGGTGTCGAATCCGGCTCCCCCCGCATTCTGCGCCGTCTGCAGAAAGGCAGTTCACCGGATGATGTACGTCGCGCATTCGCCATCTGCCGGCGCGTCGGTATCCGAGCTCTGGCCAATTTCATGATCGGTATTCCCGACGAAACAGAAGAAGATGCCGACATGTCATTCCGACTGGCCCGGGAAATCCGGCCGGATCACGTGGTAGTAACCTTCACCACACCATTACCGGGATCGGCACTCTTCACCGAAAGCCTCGAAAAAGGCTGGCTCCCGGAAATCCCTGATTTTTCCACCGATTGGATTATTCGCCAGACAGAAGAACCCGCCGTGGCCCTGTCCATGGATGCAGCAACGATGAAGCGCATTCGCAAGCGATTCGATAACGAATTCTTCTGGACCAATATCCGGGGTTACTTTCTGTATCCGCGATTTCTAATGGATATTCTCACTCATATCATCCGGCATCCCCAGCGTTATTTCCGGGGATTCTCACGAGCGATCCGCACCGGACGGCTGCTTCACGTCATCGAAACAATCTGGGAAGAATACAATCGGGTGTAAGCGGCGATATATCCTGGCGCTGGCTGGAAAAGCCGCCAGTCCATCGGGCGATACGTCTTTTCCTCATCCGAGCCGTCACGGCACCATTCCACAATGGTCAGGATTTCCCTGTCTCGCCGAGCGGTTGCCACAAGACCCAAACCGGCGATGCCCAGCCCCGTCGCTTTTAACCACGATTCTTTCAATGTCCATATCCGGTAAAACTCGATCAATCGAGGGCCGGCATCCATCGAATTCAATCGTACCACCTCTTCCGGCGTAAAATACCGAGAAGCGATTTCCATGATGTTCCGGTCTCCGTCAATATACTCCACATCCACTCCCATATCGTTCTTCCAGCAGATTCCCACCAGCCCCAGCTCATGGGAATGACTGAGATTGAACGAAACCTGACACGGATTCTGATCCGGATCGATGATCGGTTTGCCATACGGAAGGACTCGAAAACGAATGGTCTCCGGACTCAGACCGGTATACTCGGCCAATACCCGACGAAGCCCGCAGCGGGCGACAATGAACCGTCGGGCCACATCCCGACGCCGTAACCGTTTCCCCCGAACCCTCTCCTCGTCTGTCAACGCATCCAGGCACGCCGCGACCTCGGTATCATTCACATTTAATGGAAACGGATGGAGACTCAGCGACATCGTTCAGGCGTCCAATCTTCCCGATCCATCATAGCCGGCTTCAACTTTCATGCAGGTAGAATAACGTCGATACCCATGCCAATCAACATTTGGTTCCGGATTTAACCCTTGACCTGTCCCATGAGTGGTTTTAGGATGCACCGATACGATCGGTTATCCGGTCATTTTTCTTGGTTTTTCGGGAGATGGTTGGCAATGAGACTTTCTCAGTTATTCTGTAGTACATACCGGGAAGACCCGGCGGAAGCGCAAACGATCAGTCACAAACTACTGCTGAAAAGCGGGATGATCCGCCCGCTGGGGACAGGCATTTATACCTATCTGCCCCTGGCTCTCCGATCGATTCACAAAATTATGGCCATTATCCGAGAAGAAATGAACCGAATCGATGGCCAAGAAATCCTGATGCCGGTATTGAACCCGGCGGAATTATGGATGGAAACAGGGCGATATCAATCGATCGGAAACGAATTGGTCCGTTTTGTGGATCGTGCGAAGCGCCCGATGGTGTTGGCCATGACCCACGAAGAAGTCGTTACCGATCTGGCGCGACGCGAAATAAAAAGTCATCGACAACTGCCTTTTATGACATACCAGATCCAGACGAAAATCCGAGATGAACCGCGCTCCCGCGGCGGATTGCTACGGGTCCGGGAATTCCATATGAAGGATGCCTATTCGTTCCATGCCGATTATCCCAGCCTGGATGCGTACTATCCACGGGTTTATCAGGCGTATCAGGAGATTTTTCGCCGCTGTGGGCTGGATCCGGTTCCGGTTGAAGCGGACACCGGCATGATGGGGGGCACGGGATCCCACGAATTCATGGCACTGGTCGAGTCGGGCGAAGATACCGTAGTACGATGTAATCAATGTGGATATGCAGCCAATTCAGAGAATGCGATGATCCGGCCACCGATCGTTCATAAAGATGCCGACGAACTCCCGATGGAAGAAGTTGCAACACCAGGAAAAGAATCGATCGACGATGTGGCCGCCTTCCTTGGCGTGTCTCCAAGCCAAACCATGAAGGCTGTTTTCTACAACGCTGAAGGGCGGCTTGTGTTCGTAGCCATCCGGGGCGATATTGAAGTGAATGAAATCAAACTGGCCAATACGCTCAAAACCGCCGATCTCGCTCTCGCCGATGCTGCGCTTCTGGAGAAACACGGGATCGTTGCCGGATATGCATCGCCGGTGAATCTTCCCAATGATGTGACGATTGTGGCCGACAGGAGTCTTGAATGGGGAAACAACTACGTTGCGGGAGCCAATAAACCGGGGTATCACGTGAAACATGTCAATATTCCACGGGATGTTCCGGTCAACAACTTCGTGGATATCGGGACCGCCCGGGAAGGTGACGCCTGCCCGCGATGTGAAACCGGTATCCTGACCTTGGCTCGGGGCATCGAACTGGGGCATATCTTTAAATTGGGAACAAAATACACCGACGCCATGAATGTCGATTATCTGGATGACTCAGGGGAACGGAAACGGGTTATCATGGGCTGCTATGGTATCGGTATCGGACGGCTTCTGAGCACGATCATTGAAGTGCATCACGACGATAAGGGCATGATCTGGCCTCGATCGGTTGCGCCGTTCGATGTTCACCTGGTTTCTTTGGCTGCCGGAGCACAGGAGATGGAGGCGGAAACGGAAAAAGTGTATGGAGAACTGCAGGCTGCCGGCCTGTCGGTGCTCTTCGATGATCGCGATGAGTCACCCGGTGTCAAATTCAATGATGCCGATCTGTACGGTTTGCCTCTGCGGGTTACCCTGTCAAAGCGCAGTCTGAAAAATGGCGGCGTGGAATTGAAGCTCAGAAGCAGTAAAGATGTTGAAATTGCTCCTCTAAATAAAGCCGTTGGATTTGTGAAAGCCATCCTGGAATCCACCAATCTCGTCTGATTCGGCGATTTGGACTTGAACCATGCCGAGGTGAATACCGGGATGTAATGTCTGGCGGTATGTCGATGTGCTTTCTCAATGGCGCTGGGAGAATCGGGTAGGTGACAGGATATCGAACCCTTCCTGGATATGCGTTTTCAACTCGTACCAGGTACGGATTCCAGCCAGCCGCTGGTAGATATATTCGAATCGGAAATAAAACCGCCGGGATGCGAGCGTGCGATAGCGCAGCACAGCGTCTGCGGACATAAATTCATTGCCCATGACGGCATAACTGCCGGACTGGTCCATTTCAGTTAGATCGCCGGTAATCCAACCGGAATCCAATGCTTGCCGCCGCAATCCCGTCCCCGGGCGAGGTGCAGGAACATTGAATGAAGCAAAATCCAGACCCAACTCGACTGCAAAATCACCGACACGGGCAGCTTCTGCTTCCGTCATCCCGGGTAATCCCACAATGAACGTTCCCACTGTCCGGATCTGCAGCATCCGACACCACCCGATCGCTTCCCTGACCGTCGCCAGACTCAGCTCTTTTTTAGCGCATTTCAACGATTCGTCACCTACAGCCTCGACGCCGAAAACCACCGTATGGCAACCCGCCCGGCGCATCAGTTTGAGCATGTCGCGATCAACCACATCCGCTCGAGTAAAACAAATGAAACCCATCCGGTATTTCCGCTCAATCATCGCCTCCAATAATCGCTCCGTTCGTTTCCGGTCGGCACCGAAGGTCTGATCGTCGAAGTATAGGTCTTTGAACCCCAGCGCTTTTATGAAATCCAATTCGCGGATGACATTGTCTACCGTCCGCTTTTTAAATCCCAATCGGTTGATTGCACAGAAGTCGCAATTGAACGGACATCCAAAATCGGTCAAAATCGTCGCGAAGGGAAACTGCCGAACAAACGGGTATCGATAGCGATCGTTGGCGAAAAAATCATGCCTCGGAATCGCCAGTTCGAATTCCTGTCCACAGGCAGCCGATAAGCCTGTCCCAATCACCGAATCCCCGGATCGATAGATAACGTTCGGAATGACAGGACCCGGTAAAAATGTTCCGGGTGCCTCTAACCGGTCAATCAGATCGAGGATATCCGTGCCCGTAAAATCCATGATGACACCGTCGATCGACGGCATCAATCGAAGGGTGGCAGAGCCATTATCAAGAAACAACTCCCCCGATGCGACGGCAACACAATCATGGATCCGTTTCAGCTCGGCGATAAAGTCAAGATCTTCTCGGAATGAAACGACTCCGGTCAGGAAGACGACGACTTCCGGCTGAAACGACCGGAACGCCCGGATGACTTCAAAGGCCGTCCAACCGTCCAGCATACCATCGATCACCCGTATTTCGTGCCGGCCGCTCAAAGTGCCCGACATCATTAACAGATCGACTGGATGATACAGATATTTGGCTTTCGACACTTTGGAACAATAGTAATCACGGATATATATCTGGGATCCAGGAAGATTGAGCAAAAGAACCTTGCGTCTGATCATGTCACTCTCCGGGAAGCGCTCGGACCTGTCCGGCAATTAACGTGTCCAGAAAAAGAATCAGCGGTGGCAGCGTGGCACAGGCCAGATAGATGACTTCACGCGTCCAGTTCCAATGACCGTTGAAAATAAAGAACGGTGAAGGAGCGGCAGCCAGAACCCAGGGAATCAGGTACCGTTTTTTTCCGGTGAACAACCATGGCAGAATGACGGCCGGGAGCAGAAGGACCTGGTGATGCTCCCAAACATGCGTATAGGCGAGAAAGTAGATGCTGACCCACAGTGAAATCAGTCGTATCCCATGCATTTTCCACTGAGCAAATGTTCGCAGCAACCCGACGGATACCAATACCACGGCAATGATGAGCGGCATTTGTTCATTCATGTGAAATCGGAACAGCAGGGCTTGCAATCCATGGTTACCCAGACTGTACACCATTTCTTCGCCAGACATCCAGCGCAGAAACAACCGCCCGTCGTCCGGCCGAACGGCGAAATACGCCGCCGCCGAACCCACCGCGATCATCACTCCGGATAGCAGAAGAGCGAAGCGGCGTTTCCGGATGAGTATCGGCGTGAACAGCAGCGTAATCGGCTTGGTAATCAACGACAGAGTCCACCAGATCCCCGAATGCAGACCGCCGGCTCTGCCATCGAGATACATGCCAAGAACGAGCGTAGCCGCCATGATGATAAATGTGGTCTGCCCCATATACAATTCCAGATACCAGGGTAAAAACCCTAGCCACATGGCGGCCGCGACACGAAAACGGACCGGATTTCCCTCGGTCAACCGAGCGGAATAGAATATGCAGAATAAAAGCGTCAATTCGTGGATGACAATCCAGAGCAAATACGCTGACCACGGCCTGAGAAAGCTGAGAAAAAAGCCGATAGTGAACGCAAATGCCGGGGGGTACCGGTTCGGTGGGTGGAATGGAACCGCTTCATCCATTAACCGCTTGATGGTCGGATCCATATCCTTTGGATAGTTCTCGTAAATGCTCGTGCCGTTTCGAACATCCAGCCCCGAGCGAACCAGCTGGAAAAAATCGCCCCCTGGATCTGTATTGTTGGCATCGCGAACGAGAAAATCCAGACCGAAATTGTCTGTTTGACGAGTCGGAACAGCCATCAGTGATCGTGAGCTAACCATCTCTTTTTTCTTGACGATCCAGAGAGCTTCTTTGTTTCGGTCGATCCGCGATCGGAACGGACCGATCCCGCGATGGGATGACGACCAGTGGGCGGGAGTCGGTGTACCTGTTTTCTCGGGAAGCCATCGGGGAGGAAACCCGGATTGCCAGGCAAAATGGCCGGCCAGATTCCACAGCATGATACCGTGAAAGAGAATGGCAATGATCAAAAAGCCATTGGCATAACGACGTTTCATTCGATGATGTCCTTTGTAAGCGACGGGGTGGGTTTTGCCAGGCAGACGACGGATGTTCCGAAGGGCAGGCCGAATCGATCGCAGATTTCTGCCTCGGTTCGAAACCATCGCGTCAGCAGGGAATTCCAGGGTTCCGGCAGCATGACAATATCACTTTTAAACCGTTCGGGGGGACGAATCAGGCGATCTTTGATGCTTTTAGCAATCAGAATCGGGAAGAGACCGGCATACATGTAACTGATTCGGACCGGAGTGAAGCCCGCGGTCAGGAGCAGGTATCGAAGAGTTGACACGGTATACCTGCGTCGATGACCCAATTGAGTCTCTCGCCAACTTCTGAGCCATTGAAAAGCCGGTGCCGTAACAAGCAGAGCGCCGCCGGATCGTATCAGAGACCGGGCGTTTCGCAGTGCTGCAAGATCTTTTTCCATATGTTCCAGGGAATCGAACAGCGTGATGAGATCGAATGATTTAGGTGCAAAGGGTGTTTCAGCGGCATCGCCCTGAACCAGGGAGGCGTTCTGCCGGGTCCGGGCATAGGCAATCGCCCGGGATGATGGTTCCAGCCCGATGACGCGGCCCCGTTCCGCCAGAAATCCGAACATGGTACCGGTTCCGCAGCCAATATCCAGTATTTGGCGTTGCCCATCCTGGCCAACCCGCGGACCGACTCGTTCCAGAAAACGGGTCATCAATTGTTCTTTGGCCTGATACCACCAGTAATTCCGGCCCGTCAGATGCATTTGTTCAAAGCTTGCGTCATACATCGCGCGAGATATTAACAGAGATTCGCACAAACAAAAAACCCCGGCCGGGAGGCCGGGGTACCTGAGGAGAGGGAGGAGGAGGAATTTCAAGAAGGTGGTGTTACCTTCAACCACCTCTAATAGTAAAGACGCCCGAATTCCGGAAAAAGTTTCATGAAAAAAGAACAGGCGCGAGGCAATCGATCGAAGAGCGGCCGGATAATCGTTGGCACCGGCAACCGCTTTTGTTTACAATGCCGCTCGTTATGCTGAACGGGAGTCATTGTCAATGAATACACAGGCAACCGAAACAATCACGGATTATCAACCGGCACCGCAGGTCTGTCCAGCGAAGTATGCCCGTGCGTGGATTCTTGTTCTGGCGATCATCCTGGGTGGAGCAGCCGTATTCCCGTTTGCCCAGTCGATATATTTTGATTTCGTCTGGGACGACCTTTTTCTAATTAAAAACAACTCCAAATTGGACAACCCCGATTATCTCAGACAGATATGGGTAAGCGAGTTTTTTGAACCCATTGCTCAGCCAGGGAACAGTTTTTATTGGCGCCCGCTCGTCCATTTCAGTTTTTGGATCGATCTTCAACTCCACGGTCGCGAACCCACTGGATTTCATCTGACAAACCTGGTTCTTTATGGCATTCTAACAACGTTGCTTTTCCTTCTCTATCAACGCTATCTCGGGTTGACGGCATCCGTTCTCGCCACCCTGCTATACGCCTGGCACCCCCTCCGGACGGAAACGGTATGCTGGGTATCCGCCCGAACAGATAGTATGGCCCTGCTGTTCGGAATGGCTTCCATCCTCCTGTTTTTTCGCGGAATAGCCAGGGAACGCGCACGATGGGGCTGGATCGTTCTATCGATGTTTTCGCTGGCTTTGGCCCTGGTTTCAAAAGAATCCGCCGTGCTGATTCCTCTTTTTGCGATTTTGCTGGAGCACCGGCGGATGCGGACTCACCTGGTGGCTTCCATCTGTTTTTTTCTGCCGGTGGTCGCCTGGTATCCGCTTCGATCGATCGCCGTCGATCACGGCCGCTGGTTTCAGCAGTTAGTGGAACCCGAAATGGTGCCGGCGGCTGCGGTTAAAGCACTCGTCCACTACATCACCGTCCATTTCTGGCCTGTCGGTCTATCGACGGAACCCTGGTTTGTTTTTCCCACTTCTTATAGTGAACCCCTGGTTCTCGCCGGTTTCGGAGTGATTCTGGTGTTCATGGGAATCATCGCCCGTTTTCGAAATGAACTGAGTGCGGGTATCCTGTGGTTCGTTATTGCACTGACTCCATATCTTCACATACTACCTCTGCCTGAACGTGCGGCGGACCGGTATACAGCCATGGCATCGATTGGTTTCGCGATGAGTATCGCAGCTGCCTGGCAGCGGATCCCCCAGCGCTCCCTGCGTGCATTTTTCCTGGCTGTCATTGTCCTCGCGATTGGATGCTGTGCAGGCATCAGCTGGCATCTCGCTCCATCCTGGATATCCGATGCCGATATCGAACACCGCGCTGCGGAACATGGAGAATCACCGCAAGCACTATTTTACCGGGCGAAGGAAGCGGTCAGGAATCAGGAGTATCAGGTTGCGTACGATCATTATATGCTGGCGATGGAAAGAACCCATCAGCCCACAGCTGTTCTTGTTTTCGATCTTGCTATGACGGAAATTCAGCTTCAAAAGATTGAGGAAGCCGTGGCCCACCTGGAGTTGTTGCAGGAGATTTATCCTCAACATCCGATTGGTGGGATGATTCTGGGTGAGCTGTACATGCGGATCGGAGAGTTTCAACAAGCGCTGCGAATCATGGCCAAGCAGGCTGGGGTCTTTCCGGACAATCCTGTACCCCATCTGGTACAAGGTCAGATCTACATGGATTTCCTGAATCAACCTCAAAAAGCGCTGACCCATTTTCGTGAAGCGCTTCGCCGTAATCCCGATAACCGGCAACGCCAGTTCATCGAAGAACGGATCCGCCAGCTTGTGCAAAATAGACCGAACCGGTAGACTGGAAAAGCAAATCGGCTCGGAAACGAGCGGAAAAAACAGTGGGAGAACAGCCATGCAAACAAGAGAATATGGCCGGACAGGTAAACATGTGTCGATTATCGGTTTCGGGGGGATGCGGTTCACGGACGACGATGATGAGAGTGTTCGCGCTATCCTCCGCGCATCTGAACTCGGTATCAACTATTTCGACACGGCTCCCCATTACTGCCGCGATCGCAGCGAAGACATCTTCGGTAAAGCGTTTGCCTCCTTCACCCGCCCTTTTTACGTATCAACGAAAAGCAGCATCGGCGATGAAAAAAATGCCGACGAAGTTCGTCGTCGCGCTGAGTTATCGCTGAAGCGGTTGGGTGTTTCAAAAATCCACTTTTTTCATATGTGGTGTATCATGAACTGGGACCACTTCCAGAAAGTGATCGCTCCCGGAGGTCCCTACGATGGAGCGGCCATACTGAAAAAGGAAGGCCTGATCGATCATATCGTGTTTTCGACCCATGCCAATGGTGATGAGATCCGGCGCATGTGCGAGACAAACCGGTTCGAGGGAGTGCTTCTGGGATATAATCTGTTCAATCATTCGAATCGTTTCGACGGGATTCTTGCCGCCCAAGAAAATACCATGGGTGTCGCCGTCATGAATCCCCTGGGCGGTGGAATGATCCCCGCGGCACAATCTCAACTGCAATTCCTCCCGGAACACGACGATGAAACGGTTGTCCAGGCAGCTTTGCGCTTTGTTGTGTCGGAACCTGGCGTAACGCTGGCGCTTGTTGGTATGAGCACTGTCGCACAGGTCGAGGAAAACGCCAAAGTGGGTGACCGTATCACGCGACCGGATCCCGAACGTGTCGCTCGTATCAAGCGAAAATATGGCGAATTCGGGGAGGCTTACTGCACCGCCTGCAAATACTGCCTGCCCTGCCCCGCTCAAATCAATATTCCCAATCTGTTGTCATGCCTCAACCGACAGCGTGTCGGACTCGAAAAAGAAGCTGGTATGTTTTACGAGTTCTTCAAGAAAACTGGAAAGACTGATTTTATTCCCGCCTCCGCTTGCGCCGACTGTGGAATCTGCGAAGAACGATGCACCCAGCATCTGCCGATTCGCGCTCAGCTTCGTGAAGTGACCCGCTTGTTCGAATCGGACAATCAAAGCCAGTAAAGCAGCACCCCTATCACGAAACCCGCAGAAACAAGGATCCGTGCCTGGCGAGTGAGCGTCCAAGGATGGCGACTGAGATAAATCAGCATCGACGCAACCGCCAGTATCACTGTCATGATGGCAATCCCAATGGTTATATGCGAACGCTTCATCCAAACGGATGCATTCGTTCCGATCACCAAAAAAATCGCTGCAGCGCCGATGGATGATAGCGTATCGGTAGAAAACAGCGAACACAGCACGGCGGAAAAGTATCCGAAAAGGAACAGGATTGGCACAGGAACCAGTAGGTAATCGGGATGATCAGCTACCAGCGATATAACGACCCCTTCCGGATCGGTATAGCGGAGATAAGCACTTGTGACACACCCGAGCAGCATCACCGGAAACAAGCGAAAGACCGATCGTACAATCCAGACCATCAGAGGAGAGACCGGCAGCGATGACAGCATGATGAGTGTCCGTTGCTCACGATCTCTTGCCACCATATCCGCACCCAGAATCAGGGCAAAAACAACCGGCAGATGACGAATAATCATATACCCGATCAAATCCAGCCCCTCCAGCGGAATACACCGGGCAATGCCCCCTCCGAGTCCGATCAGTGCGGTAACCAGAAAGAGCGGCTGGATACGATGCAATTCAACAGCACCTAAAGCGCTAACCATCGACCTGTTCATCTTCGTTCCTCCCAGTTAAACACACAGTACGGTGTCTCGTTTCCCGTTTCGATATCATATCGCCCAAGCCGTCCATCAGACCATAGAACCACAAGCTGCCACGAACTGATCCATATACAGTCCAGGACTCCCGGTATCGTCACCGGATCTTTTCCTGACGAAATCGCTCCCACTTCCAGGAACCTCTGCTTATCCCGTTTGACGATCCGGGCAATGTGCCGACCATCCGGTGAAAGATCCCGGATATGATTCAGGTGCAATTCAACTGCCTGACCGGTTTGCGGATCGAACAGCAGTTCGCCGGAGCTTCCCTGATCGATCAGCACCATTGAACTGTCCTGAACGGCTGACAATTCGACCTGCACCCAACTGCGCCAGGGCACCCCATAGCGATGGATACCGCCGTCCGGATCGATCTCCACAAGAACCGGAACCGGCGGTTCCATTGATTCGCCAGATTCCATTCCAGGGCTACCCACATGACCACCGACAATCGGTTCCAGAACCATCAGTACCGCTCCCCGATGAGAATGCCATATTGCAACAGGATCATGCAGCAACCCCTTCTTGATACGCCATCCAGCCTCAATCCCCCAGATCCGGACCGCGCTGTTCTCTGACACACGCCACAGTTCTTCTGTGCGACTTCCCCGAAC
>JAFGMN010000042.1 GCA_016927515.1 candidate division CSSED10-310 bacterium
CGTGAGGCGGTTTGGTACGGAGCATCGCGTTCAATGGCGATCCGTCGAAGCAAGCCGCCGATCATCGGGAGTTGCCGGCCGGTCACCACGGGTACTTTCGGTTTGATTATACCCGCTTTTTCACGGGCAATGGCGTTCAGGGTATTTCCGAGGCTGTCGGTATGATCCCTGTCGATACGCGTAACAACCGAAACGACCGGCAGGAGGACATTGGTACAATCCAATCGGCCGCCCATACCGGTTTCCAATACAACCCAGTCCGGCCGTGTGCGGCTGAAATAGCGGAAAGCCAGGGCGGTCAGAAGCTCGAAGGTTGTGCGGTATCGTCGGTTCAGAGTCAGTTTCCGGCGGGTGATAACTTCACGTAAAAACCGGACTTCGTCGACAAAATCCTGTTGCGGTATTGCCTGCCCGTCCAGCCGGATACGTTCCCGGATATTGACCAGGTGAGGAGACGTATACAATCCGACGCGATGCCCATGGGCCGACAAAATGGACGCGATCAATGCGCAGACAGCTCCTTTTCCTTTGGTTCCGGCGACATGGACTACCTGGCCGTCACCCGGCCGCGGATAACCCGTTTGTTCCAAAAACTCCGTAAACCGAGACAGGTTGTAGTTATCCTCCGTATAAGCCAAGCCGGTTTGTTTTTCGAGATTGATAAATCCATATAGGAATCGCTCCGCATCGTCCTGCGTGTTGATTGATTCCGTTACTGTTTCGATTTCATCGATATCCGGAAGATCCTGATCGATGGTTAGGTGCCGGGCGATCTGCAGGATATTCTCACCGGAGTGATGCACCGAATTCGGCGATGAATCGGGAGGAAGATGGAGCAATATGCACGGAACGGTCGATGGCTCAAGATTACGCAGCAAGTGGTAATACAATGCATTGCATACATATCGCCCGGCAAACAGGGACACATCGCATCCAATCGATCGCGCGTTCAACCATTGGGAAAGCTTTTCAAGATCGACCCGAGTATCCAGTGACAGCGCTTGACCGGACAGTAACGGTTCATTCCATGGCATCGCGTTGTCGGTATCCGGTATTCGGGTGTGCGCTCGGTTCAAGGCCCGTTTTTCAAGGGCGATCCGGTGCAATCGAGCATTCACGCCGGTTGCAATGATCACATCGAAACGTCCGGATGCGACAAGGGTTGAGGCATTCTGTGCAACGGCTGCGAAAGAAACGGGCAGCAGCAGGGTCGTGATGTCCAGGTCTCTGTTCCCGCATCCAGCAATATAGTTCAACACATGCTGGGATACATTGTCAGGATGCCCGGGAAACGGACCGAAACCGGTGATCAGAACGGAAGGTTTCTTCATATCCTATCAGGCGATCAATCCCTGCTTCTGGCAATACTCCCACAGAGTGGATTTTGCGATGCCCAGGCGACGGGCAGCCTCCCGGACATTGCCGTTTGCAGCATCGATTGCGTGTTTGAACACCGTATACTTGATATCCTCCCAGGGAATCGGTTCGTTCAGATCCAATATACCCGACCGCCGGTGTAATGGTTGTGCCGCGCTCTCACCGGGGTCGATGGGACGACCCATGATCAGACGATTGATCAGGGCGTTTTCGAGTTGCCGGACATTTCCGGGCCATGAATAACTCATCCAGTCGGCCATTTCTTCATCCGATATCGGCTGGGGTCCGCGCCCGCCATGACGGAGATAGAGATGGTATAACAAACCCGGAATATCATCTTTCCGGTGACGCAGCGGCGGTATGTGCAGGTGAACAACATTGAGCCGGTAAAACAGGTCTTCCCGGAATGTCCCGTCTGCAACACACTGACCCAGATCCTTATTGGTCGCCGCCACGATTCGGACATCCACCGGTACTTCTGTCACAGCCCCGACCGGTGTCACGACTTTTTCTTGAAGGACGCGCAACAGCATCGGCTGAACCGCAATGGGAAGTTCTGCAATTTCGTCGAGAAAGAGCGTACCTTTATCAGCCACCTCGAACTTCCCTTTACGGGGTTCAACACCCGTGGCTACGCCTTTGGCAACACCCAGCAACTCGCTGGCCGCCAGTTCCCTTGATAGAAGCCCGCAATTGATCGAGAAAAACGGATGGGATTTCCGGGGTGACCACCGGTGCAGTTGCCGCGCGACAACCTCCTTCCCACAGCCACTTTCTCCAGAAACCAGAATGGACGGGGACAGGTCCATTTCGGCAACCCGGCGCGCCTTATCCCAGAAGGTTTGCATGACAGGCGATACGCCCCAGACCGGTTCGGGACATCCGGGATCGGCACTGGATTCTCGGCTGAGATGCTGGAAATTCTCTTTCAGTTGCATCACATCGAGATTGCGTTCGATGGAGCTGATCAGGAGGTTCTTCTTGATCGGCTTCCTAAGGAATTCCAACGGCCGCTGACGAAAAGCACCGATCGCCACATCGATCTCCTCCGTCTCCGAAACAACGATAACTCCTGCGTCGGGATGGATCGTCCGGATCTTCTGAATCAGCGTTATTCCATCGATTCCGGGCATAATCAAATCGGTGATATAGAGATCGAACTGGTGTTTTTTCGCGAGATCGAACGCTTCTTGACCATTGGATGCAATGGTCAGGTTGTAGTGGTCTCTCAGGTAGGAGGCATACAGACTGCGGATGGACAGATTGTCATCCACAACAAGGAGCCGTGCATGACGGTTATGCTTGGCGTCGGGGGAGTTCAATACGGATAACGGTTCCTTTTCCGGGCTTGGATTCGGCATGAATTCGTCCTTTGTGTTTCAGCACCACGGTTCGGGCTATGAACGCTCCCAGACCATTTCCCTCCTCCCGGGTGGTAAACAGCGGAGTCCACATCGACTCGAGGGTTTCACTATCCATCCCCTTGCCTGTATCCCGGACAATCAAAGTCAGGTGATGATCGCTTTCCTGAGTCAACATGATATTGATGATCTGGCTGCGCTCACACGCTTCCAACGCGTTTTTCATCAGATTGAGAATGCACCGTCCCAGTTGATTGGCATCGGCATCGATGAGAACACATCCGTCCGGTAGGCTGATTTCGAGTGTGATCCCGGCCAGGTGCGCTGCAGTCTCAATCAGGGAAACTTGCTCCCAAACCAGTTCCACCAGATCGATTTCCGTCACATTCAACGGACTACAGCCATCCCGTAACATTTGAACCAATTCCTTCATCCGCTCCCCAGCCACTTCGAACGACCGGATCTCACCGGAAAAACGGTTCATAGTCACCGTGTCATTCTTGAGCTGCTCGATTCCCTCACTGAAATAATGAAGGTAGTTTTTCAACTCATGGGCAATGATACCGGGAAGCTGAACCCACTCACCCCGGCGCTGGATCACAGCCGTCTCGATCACCGGATCCTGGACATAATCCACCCGGAACTGCGTATTGCCGATTTGGAGAATAGAATCCGGAAAAACCGGTGCCTTCTTAATCAGCACACCATTCAGAAATGTGCCGTTTTCCGACATCATATCTTTTACTATCCACCAGTTTTCGTCTTTCTCAAAACGTAGATGGCGGGGGCAGACCAGCGGATCGTCGATATTCAGATCGGCACCGGGATCGAACCCAGCGACCGTGGGCGAATGTATCGTGAAGGTCTGACCAGACTGGGTTCCCGTCAGAACCGTCAAACGAAGCGCACTGTCACCCTGAAGTTTGATCGCCAGAGTGGTGCTAATTCTGTGCGTGCCATCCTTCCTCATGCTTCCACGATCACATCAGCGACTCCCGGCAATCACAGCGTCCCGGATACGGATATGCGGCGCACTATGCGAAACCGGAAGCGGAAATTGAACCCCTTTTCCGCAACCGCCACCGGAATCATGTGTCTGAAAATCATTGCCAATCATATCGATGTTTTCGAGGGTTTTAAACAGGTTACCGGAAAGGGTTACATTCTTCACCATTTCCTCAATCTTACCATTTCGGATCATGTATCCGCGACCGGCGGTAAACGTAAACATTTCACCCCCCTGTCCCCCCATGGCATCAACGGCATACACGCCCAGGTTGATATCCTTAATCATATCCTCGAAAGCACTGTCGCCGCCTTCAATGCAGGTGTTGCGCATTCTGGGGATCGGCGGATACTTGAAATTCAGCGCTCGGCCGTTCCCCGTCACTTTTTCACTCATCCGGCCCGCCGTTTCCCGGCTATGAAGCCGGCCGGCCAGGCGACCTTCGCGGATCAGATATGTTTTTTCGGTTTTGACACCCTCGTCATCGTAGGGCACGTATCCTCTGCACCCGATATCCAAACCACTGTCATAGATATTGAGAACCGGTTGTCCGAATTGTCTTCCCATCTTCATGACCCTTGCCAGCGCTTCGTTATCGAAAACTTTTTCGGCCTCACTCGTATGCCCGAAGGATTCATGGACAAAAACACCGGCCAGAACCGGATCGACGACAACAGTATAGACCCCCCCCTCAATGGCCGGTGCATCCACCAGGGCCACCGCATGACGGCATGCCTGTTCCAACTTTTCTTCCTTTCCGAGAATGACATGAAAATCGTTGGAACTCCCATATCCCACGGAAGCCATCTGGGTTTGACCGTTCTTCAATGCGATCGGGACCAACCCGCCCCCAAGATCGATTGTTTCCTGTTCCACATAGCTGCCGTCGCTATTGGCAAACCACTTGTGTGTATATTTCTCTAAATATCTGACCGATGACATCCGGATCACTTCATGGGCATTTAGAATTTGATCGTTGTAGTTTCTTAATATTTGAATTTTGCGTTCAAGCGGAGTGTTCCGGGGATCGTTGATGACATTCAACGGAATCACGACATCGACGACCGGAACCGGAGCCAGGCGACTCGTATCACGGCCTACCAGTTTTGCCTGCTTTATTGCTGATCGGATGAAATACGTCACCGAGTCCTCGTTGATGCTGTTGAAGGTCGCAAACCCCCATCCTCCTCGATACAACGCGCGGACGCATCCACCCCGCTCGCTCGACTGACTCAGACTTTCAATGGATGGTCCTCGAAATCCGATCTGCGTCGTCTCCGACTCCTCGATGCGAATCTCCAGGAAGTCCACATCAGCTGCCTGTTTGCTGATCACTGCTTTCAGAAACGATTTCATGATGTCTCCTCCGTTGATCGTCCGATTTTCCATACTCTCGAGGACCCCATATCACAGACGGTTATCGCGATCAATTCATCCCGAGTTGATTTCCTCTCTCGTCTCCCAGATCGATTTTCTTGACTTCACCGGGACACGCGACTACAACCATCCTGATTGAAACGGATCAAGGAAGAACTGAAGGAGAGATCGATCATGCCGGAATCAGATGCCATCGTATACAAAGGATACCGGGGCACAGCGCTGGACAAACTGAAAGCGATTGGAGTGCGTGTCTGGTCGGATGTCGTGATGGAAACCGAGCAGGGACGATTCGAAGGAATCATCCTGCCGCGCTCAGAAACGGCAGATCACGATCATATCGTCATTAAATTGAAAAACGGATATAATATTGGTGTCCGCGCATCAAAAGTAATCAGTGCCAAAGAAGTTTCCTTCAAGGAGGCAATCTATAAGATACCGGAATCCGAGTTTCCGAGGGACGATCGGAAGCCGAACGTGACGCTGCTGGGAACCGGTGGAACGATTGCCAGCCGGCTGGATTACCGCACCGGCGCAGTCATTCCTGCATTTACCCCAGGGGAACTGTATGGAGCGGTTCCTGAACTGGCGGATATCTGCAATCTGAAGACCGAGAAATTGTTTGGTGTTTTTTCCGAAAACATGGGGCCGGAGCAATGGATTGCGACAGCGGAAGCAATCGGGCGGGAAATCCGCAACGGTGTTGACGGAATCGTTATCGGGCACGGTACCGATACGATGCATCACACGTCAGCCATTCTGTCGTTCATGGTCCAGAACAGCCCCGTCCCCATCGTAATGGTCGGCTCCCAACGATCCTCCGATCGCCCCTCATCTGACGCCGCTCTGAATCTTCGACACGCCGTGTACGCCGCAGCATATGCTGATATCGCCGAATCCATGATCTGCATGTTCGGTCCGACATCCGACCAGTACGGCCTACTTCATCCCGGAACCCGGGTGCGGAAAATGCATTCAAGCTATCGATCGACATTCCGGACGATTGGGGATATTCCCTTGGCCAAAGTAACAACCGATTCGATAACACCGATGCAGACGACATACAATCAGCGCCGGTCGGACCGGAATGTGACAATCGATGCAGTGTTCGATCCTCGGGTAACCATTGTTTATTACTATCCCAATATGCAGCCGGACATCATCGATTCACTGGTCGCCAACGGCTATCGGGGAATTATCATCGCCGGCACTGGATTAGGTCACGTCAACAAACCGCTGTATCCTGCATTAAAGCGGGCCCACGATGCTGGTGTCGCTGTTTTTATGACGGTGCAGACGCTCTGGGGATATGTCCAGATGTATGTTTATGAAACGGGTCGCGAGATGCTGCAGTTAGGTGTTGTTCCCTGTAGTAACATGCTTCCGGAGACCGCTTATGTCAAACTGGGCTGGGCCCTGGCGCACAGCACGGATTTAGAGGAAATCGGCCGGATCATGCTCCATCCGATCTGCCGGGAGATTACGCCGCGGGAACCGTATAATGGGTATTTAATTTACCAGGGCGGTCTTCCGGAGATCGAAGATTTTCTGAAGACAATCAAGCGATAGACGTTGGCGTCTTCCGTTTACGGGGTTTCCAGCCGTTGTCTCACAAGGGCAGCGACAATAGAACCCTGGATGCGTCCGCGTATCCCGTTCATTACACGACCCATGATCCAGCGATACCGCCCTTCCGCAGATGGAAATGGCTTGGCTAGTGGAAGTTGCACAGCCTCTTCCACCAGATCCGTCACGCGGTTATCCGGTACAGGCGTCAGGCCGACCGTTCGACAAGCATCTTCCGCTGACAAATCCGGATTTCGGCTCAAAACAGCCAGAACCGTCGTGAGACCCTCCCGGTAAAGCCGCCGCTCCACCAGCAACCGCATGACTCCGCGGATCTGCTCATCGTGCAAGTCAATTACCGGTATACCTTTGCGAGCCATCCCGGGTAGAATCCGTCCGAATACCTCGCCCAAGGCTTTTTCATGTCCTGGGAATTCAACGCACAACGCATCGAACAGGGGAGCAGAAGGCGAAATCGCCAGAGTTCTGATTTCATCTTCCGGTAACCCTGCGGCATGATACCGGTCTTCCCGGATCCAGGGAGCGGTGGGTAGATCCACCAGAATGGCCTGGACCCGTTCATCGGTCAGTGGAACAGGAGGATGATCCGTATCGGGATACATCCGATCCGGTCCGGGCAGAATCCGCTCAAAGTCATTGGAACCGTTTTTCAGAGCCTGTCGAGTCTCTGGGGGAACACCCAGGGTGGCTTCCCGGGCCCTGATATAAATCTCGGATACCGCTGTTTCGACGTCTTCGCGCGGACCGAAAACTAGAAGCACCGCATCGTGATGGGTCGCCTCAATGAGGCGGTATATATCATGCCAGATTCCATCGCCGAGTTCTTCCCCTTCCGGCGACTCGGGGTACAACAGATTGGGAACGCTATCGAGGCAAGCAATCACGCGGATTCGCCCGGCGAATTCACCGGCAAACACGGCATGTTCCTGAGTTGGTCGCGTCAACAATCCGCCGAATCCCTTCAACTTGATGGCAATGACCTGATCCGCGGTATCCCACGGCAATCCCCCGCCCCGAACACATCGCAGTTTGTCGGTGACATCGCGCGTTTGCCTGGTAATCACTTTTTCGGTAATACCCCGGATTCGCAGGGTATCTCGGATCTCCAGCAATGACTTCTGCCGGAGCGCTTCGTTGTGCAGCAGGTGGGGGATATCGGCAATGCGAGGGACCCCTTTGATTTCGATTCGTGTTCCACCGGTGATGGAGCAATTAACGTCGTGCCGGACAGAGCCGGGGCCCCGTCGCACTTTCCTTAGATTCCACAATGCTCGGCGGATTGCTTCAGCGCCGACTCCCGCTTCAACCGGCGTACGAAAATCCGGTGCCGTCACGACTTCCACGAGAGGGAAACCCAATCGATCTGCTTTGAAGACAATCTGATGTCCCACATCGGAAACTTCCCGGCACGAATCCTCTTCCAGGCTCATATGCAAAATACCGATATCGCGGTCCTGCATTCTGAAACCACCCCCAACGCCAATGATCGCTGTCCGCTGAAAACCAGTGGGAATCGATCCATCCAGATACTGTTTTCGCGTAATATGAACCTCATCGACAAGGGACATTCCGAACGTTCGAGCAATGGCAATGGAAATATCGAGTGCCTGATCATTCACCAGAAACGGCGGTGTATCATCCATCTCATATGTGCAATTCATATCGTTGTATATCTGGTAAATGACGTTTTTCCGTGTTTTGAACTCCATCAACGCCGTTCCGTCATACTCACCCAACTCACTCAGCGTCGGGCGCATATGACGCAGCAATTCGGCATCATGGTGACGACGAGTCAGTTTGACAGGACATCGGCAGAACAGCTTTCGTTCCGTGTCCAGCTGATGATGGACTTCGAGTCCGGCCTTGAAACCAAGTGCTTCGTAATCGATTTTCAATATGTTACCTGTGTTTGATCAGCTGACTTTTTCGATCTCCACCCAACCGATTTTATCCTTCCCTTTTCCCTCCAATTCACCGTCAAGGGGAAACTGCAGATAGATTTTTCCTGCGTTTCGTCCGGTTCCTTCCTTGATCGTAAAGACCTTTATATGGAAGGATTTGATCGATGGTTTGTATAGAAGGAGTCTCAAGGTATCGGGGGTGATTTCAAAGCTTACATTGTTTGTCAGGTAGGTGGTGTCGGTTCCGATCGGGAGCATTTCCTCGAAATCATTCAACAGCATCGGCATCGAGAAATCCACTTCGTCTTCGTGAACCTCAAGAGACCGTTTTGGCCGGAAGATGATTCGTTCGCCCGAAAGACCGTCATCCACCGTCATTTTAGTATCGGTGATTTCCCAATTGCCGAACCAGCTCAGCCGAACCAGCGTATTAACAACATACGCTTTGAACTCCGGTTCATACGAATCGTCTGCTTTAAATGATTCCGAAAGTTCGTTCAAACTCCTGACAGCGAACTCGTCATCGAGAAGATACGCTGCCCGAATACACAGTTCACGATCGGCTAAATGGCTGACTTTTCCCTCAAGAATGCGACGCATGAGGAAGGCTCCGTCATCGGGAACATCGAAGTCAAGAAACGCTTGAAGAACGGGGCGATAGGATCCGGGTTCCAGACGATCGAAGACCTGCTGAAAAACCGGCAACAACTCCTCATTCCACTCTTTGAAACTGGCCAGTGCTGTCACGAGTGCATTCGCCCAGTGAATGTCCATTGTTTCCCGGGCGACCTCCTCCGTAAGATACTGTTTCAGATCTTTGTATTCTCGGAGCGTGATCAAGCGTTCTTGGGAAAGCACATTCAGTGCTTTATAGCGTTCATCGACGAATCGGCCAGCCGCCCAATCTTTCTGAAGAACAACATCCAGCAACAGGTTTTTCGCTTCCACTCGATAATCCAGCTTGACCAGGCCAAAGTAGCCGGAATCCCAGAAATCGCCGATAGGGGCCACACCTTCCGGCCGATAACTGCCAACCATCAGGGTACCGAAAAACGCCGCAAGAAGTTCCCGGGGGTACAAACCATCTTCCATATAGCTTTCGACAATGATCCTGGCTTTTTGACGCGTGGGATACCGCACATACGCTCCATGCATGGTCGTCGTGTAAAAACAGGGCGGTTCCCCTCTCCAGAACCACAGATCACACATGGTCTGACCCATGGAAGTTGTTTCGGGATAGATGGGAAACGGCAACGTTTCATCGAGTGTCTGAGCGGTTACGCCACAAACACCCATGAACAGTATAACCAAACCAGATATTATTAACCGTATAAGCATCCAAAACCTCCTTGCAATCGGGAAGTCGCCGCATAACTTGGGCTTAACCTACATCAATATGGCGACCAAAGCAAGATTTTCGCTCCAGGTCAGCGAGCGGTTTCCGCGTGCCTGACTGCATCACCCTCCCCATCATCATCCGGTAAATCGATCCGGAACCGGGCCGTTACCAGGCGGTGATCCGTCACATGGGTCCTGGCGCGTGTATGCTCATCCCAGTCCAACCGCTGATCGCCATCCCGGTCCCAGGCAAGATCCCACCGGTGGATTTCCACTTCATCCATCCCCGCGAACTCCTCGACAAAATGAACAGATGGATTAAAAATAATGTGATCATATAGGCTGTCATTGGCAATACTGGTCGGTATCCCCCGGTCGATGCTGACAGAGATACAATCGTGCCGATTCAACAGTTCGTAGAAGTGAAAATGCGGTGACAACGGAGGTGGAAATTGGAGATCATAGAAGACGCCGGGCGAATTGAAATCACCCACCAGCAACAGATCCAGTTCATGATCATCGCGATCACACATCCAATCGTCCAGAAGCTTCAGTTCCACGGACCGGGTATGCGGATACGTTTTTTTCGATCCGTCCCAAAACAGGTGCAGATTGATGATCTGGAAATCAAAGTTCCCTGCGCGGAATTGCCCCCTAAACGGTTTCCGGCCCAATCGCGGTTGCTCCATCAGACCCGGTGCTTCAATGGATTGAACCGGCGACCGCCAGATAAAAGCAAATCGTTCCCACGTCGTCTCATCCGAGACTGCATGCACATACTCCGGACCCATTTCACCAGCCAGCCGTTGCACGGCATCACTTCCTCCCGGATGCACCTCCTGAATGGCTAGTAGATCGATTCCGCGACAGATTTTCGCGATTTCCCCGATCCGATCCGGATCATCCTTCTCTCCGAGCCGTTGAACGTTCCACGTCCCGATGATAATCGTTCGAGCCGACGACGCATCCTGGGCGTCGATCCGGCCGGCAAGCAGACCAATCACCAGCATCCAGCACCAAACCCATCGCTTCATGATTCCTCCTGTTACTGCATCGCCACGGGGATATCCATGATGATATCCGCAGGTTCACCTCGGAATGTGCCGCCGGTGAACGAATATCCCTTCACCGCCTCAATCGCCATGTCATCGAGTGTCGGATGAATGGAATTCATCACAATCGCCTGGGACAGCGTTCCGTTTTTCAGAACCACCGCCTGAACAATAACGGTCACCGGTGGAGGGAAGTCGGCACGCAGATGCGCCGGAACATCTATCGGCTGGGTGCGCGTGAAGCGCGGCGCAACGACACCTGACCGTTCCGCGATATACGGTCCTTGACCGGATCCCGATGCGGGGCGATCAGGCAGAAGCAAATCGATGGAGAGGGGTGTCGGTGTGGGTGGCTGCTCCCGATTCGCCAGTGTGTCGATCTTTTTCGCGGTCGAATCCATCCACTCTTCGATGTCGCTCTGAATTGATTGAATCCGGGAGGACGGAACGATGAAGAATAAAACGCCTGCAGCCACAATCAGGGTCAGGAAAACAACGCGTCCCCAGGGAAACCGTTTTTTTATCGGGGGGGGTTTGACCGTTCCGTAGCGGGGAGATTTCGGTGTTGGTGCGGTGCCCGGATAAATCGTCCGATCCGGTTTGACCTCCATCGTTTCGGCCAGACTCGTCAGACCGGGAATCCAATCGTCATCGGCATCACCGGAAGCGACCTCTTCGAGTTCGAGCAGTCGTGGTTCCTTTTTTACGATCCGTGGAGGTGGCGTTGCCGGAGCGACATTCAGTATTTCAACCTCGCGATGAATCGATCCGATCGCTTCCCCTAGAGATTCCGCAAACACGACGATAGTGGGAAACCGTTCGCTGGGACTGCTTTGCAATGCGCGATCCAAAACCCGCTCCATCTCCGTCGGCCACGCTGAACCCGGAACCAGGTCCGTCAGGCGCGGTGGCGGTTGATTGACACGGCGCATCAACATCGTCAGCGGCGAGCCGCCCTCAAATGCCGGTTTTCCCGTTACCGATTCGAGAAATATCAGAGCAAGTGAATACTGATCACTGCGATGATCCAACGGCAATTCCATCGCCTGTTCAGGCGAGCAATACCGCAGCTTGCCAAGAAACGAACCTGAAGTGGTCGTTCCCGTTTCCATGATTTTTCGCGACTGGGGATCGATCGCTTCCTGTTTGGCAATTCCGAAATCAATTACCTTGACACGAATCGCCTGTTCATCATACCCCGCAACGATGAGATTATCCGGAGACAGGTCCCGGTGGATGATCCCCTTTTTATGAGCATAGGCAAGGCCTTGAGCGGCCTGAGAAACGATTGTCCACATTTCTTTGGCCGGTATAACTCCGTGATAGAGAACCAGGTCCTCGAGACTGTCCCCCTCCGCAATCTCCATCACAATGAACAGAAAACCCTGCTCCTCGAAAAATTCGAATACCCGGATCAGATGCGGATGCTCGAGGACGGCCAGAATCCGAGCCTCCTGCTCGAAACGGCGCACAAATTCGGGATCCTGCGTCAGGTCGGGTCGTAAAACCTTAACCGCACGCTCCACCTGCAATTTGACATGCATCGCACGGAAAACCGCACTCATCCCGCCGGAACCAATGATGTCCGTGAGATGGTATTCCCTGATCCTCTTTCCAAGCCACTCCCTGGGATTCATTCCCGTCTCCCACTCGTGTCTCTCACAGCCTGTTAAAATCCCAAAAATATCGGGAAAACTCAATCTTCCCCGCGAAGAAACCGCCTCACAACCTCCCTGAATTTCTCCGGCATGTCCGCATTGATGCTGTGGCCCGCACACTCAAAAATCTCGAGCCGTGCACCCAGGATACCCCGCGCTAACTCCTCGGCAAATCGCAACGGCGTAATCCAGTCGTGCCGACCCGCAAGAATCAGCGTCGGCACGCATATCTCTGCCAACCGGTCCCGGATATCGTACGCCGGAAACGCCGTTCGGAAGAAGGCATTGTGTGTCCGATGTCTAAACCGCTTCCTTTCGAACATTGCACGGGCTTTTTCCGGCGTATACGTGCGGGAATACAATGGGTAGATCCGGGCAAAATGATCTTTGAGATCGTCATCGCTGGTCATGTAACCAAAAAACAAGTTGTGCAACATCGACTCATCCACTCCGGGGAGATTGGCTTTCAGCGCATTATCGAACGCATACGTTTGCAATTCGGAGGACGCTGCCGTTCCGCGGAGAATCATCCGCTCCACTCGCTCGGGATACCGGAGGACATACTCCATCGCCAGCATACCGCCGTACGAGCCTCCCGAAAGCGCGAAGGAATCCAGTCCCAGATGCCGCCGCAACGCATCGATATCCTCGACGATCTGTGCATGGGAATAGGAGTCCGCGTCGGCGTCGTCGGATTGGCCGTTCCCCCGTTGATCGAAGTACACAAACCGGAATTCATCATGGAGTGGCGTAAACATTTTCCGGTTATCATTCCCATCGCCGATCCCGGGGCCTCCGTGCAGCGTCATGACGATCGTTTCGCCCTGCCCCTCCACCTCATAAAACGTATTGACTCCATTGATTTCAGTAAACACGATTCCGACTCCCTTCACCGTTCCTTTTCCACCGATAGGAAACGCCCATATCCACTCTTTTCCTGCGAGACCATTAGCTCCGAATGAATCGTCTACCAAATCCTTCGAATCGTCCGGCGGGCTACCGGTATCCCCAATCGACCTTATCAAATCCGCCGTAAAGGGTTTGCCGGTCACGATCCAGCATGGCAGCCCAAAACCGAAGCCCGGCAGCGCTGCCTTCCACTTCCGGCCACATGAACGACATCACCGTTTCCGCGGCATAGATGGTATCTGCACCGAGTGTGCGTCGGAGATAATCCCCGGTTGTGTTCCACGACGGCCAGAACCAGAACTGACCGTATACTTCGAGGAGGATATATTCATCGACCGTCAAACCAGATCCGCTGTTGACAACGGTCCGACTCAGATGAAACGTGTCCCATTTCCGGAATTCTTCCTGGTTTAGATGCAAGGTCACACCCGTCTCCGCCGGATTGGGTGTCGGAGTCGGAGTTGCGGTTGGAAAAGCCTCCTGACGGTAATCCATGACTTCCTGTGTCAGATCCCGTAACAGAATGCCCTGCTCAGGCAGGCTGAAACCAGTCAGCGTCAGCAAGACGGTGTTACGAACCAGAGGAGAATATCGGGCCAGATATGCACCGCTCCAATCCGGGGAATCCCCGGTGATCGTATAGCAATCCCACGTCTTGAACGGTTCTCTTCCGGTGACCCGGAACGTCATCGTACCCGTCTCGCCGGAATCGAATGTGTTCTCCTCGTGCTGGGGTCCGGATCCGATGTCATAGTTGACGCTGTACCGGCCATAAACAAACATCGACATGGCATCGGTCCACGTGTTTCCAACCTCCACCGGAAAATGAACCACATCCCGAGCCGGTTCATACTCCTCCGTCAACACGATTTCCGCATCACCAACCTTCTGCCATGTGAACAGGATGTTAGCATACAGTTCCGCCGTGATAAACCGGGATGTCAATACGGTTCCCAGCGTATCACAATCCACCCAGGTTTCGCCACGGATGGTGCCATTCCGCAATTCAATGGGAATTTCGACGTCCATCAAATCAATATCCGCCGTTCCAGAACCCGTCACGGTTCCTTCAAAGATCAGCCGATAGACGTCATACGTCAGCTTGGCGCCCCGAGACAATGTTCTCGTTTCGATACCGATGCACACATACGGTGGAGCATTGTCATCGATAATCATATCGACCTGATCGCCGGTGGCGGGATCTTCCGCATGAATATCCATATGCGTCCCGATCCACCAGGTATATCCGGGTTCCCAGTGGGGAAGTGCATCGGCTGCATACACAACCGCTCCAGTGCTGCAAACCGTCACCACCCAAACCAACCATTGCATCCGTTTCATTCGTCACCTCCGCAACCTATCCGGTTGCCCGTCAGGATCTCCGCTTCAGTTGATGTATCCGAGACTCTTCAACTGGGATATCACGCCTTCATCTTGCAAAACAGTTTTTTGTTCGGCCGATCTGCGCTTCGAATCGCCTCCCCGGATAATCGGATAGGCAATCAATCCGTGATCCGTCACCAACTCCGTCAGGATTCGCCCATCCAGATCGTCCGGAACGGGAATGCCTAAAAGATACAGGCATGTCGGCGCGATATCGACAACTGACGCAGTGGTTCGCAGACCGGCCCGGATACGATCCGGCCGATACAGGACGCCGATACCTTCCTTCTCGTGATCATAGACAGGGGAGGTCAATTCTCTCACGATTTCGCCGGAAACATCGAGAGCATGATTCATCAGCAGGTGGGGATATAGAACGACCAGCAGGTCCGGTCCGCCATCCTCGCCGGATAGCGGGATAATCTCATGAACCACTTTCCGCCCCTCACCATCGGTCAGTTTCAGCGCTGCCGTCCGAATCGCATCGATCACCGCGGGAATTTCGACCGCATCAACTGTTCCCCGACTATCTCTTCCCCGAACATTGATCCGATAAACTCCGCAGTTTCCCACGCGATCCAATGGGATGATCCGAGTCGTTCCCCAAGCCGGTTTTCCGTGCCCGTCCGTTTCCATGAAGCGATTTCTGCGCAGCCATTCCGGAAACATGCACGTCGTATCATACCGGCGAAAGCCGTGGTCAGAACAGATGACGACCGTGGTCCGTGGAGGCAGGGCCCGAAGCATGCCGCCGAGCAGCACATCCATTTGCCGACACGCGTGGTGAATCATCGGCGATCCCAATTGCGTTTGATTATGCTGAAACCGGTCGACCAGCGTAAAAACAGCCGTTCCGAACCGCCAGTCGGATTTCGTCATCAGGTAGTTGACCACTTGATAGCGATTCAAAGCGATATCGAACAGCGTGTTCACGTCCATTGGAACATTGCCGGTGGTGAATGCGTCACCGTTGAAATCCATCGTCTGTTTGAACTGCCGGTATCCCGTAACATATCCCGCTTCGCGCAGCGGCACGGATATGGCTTCAGGGTGGGTAAACGTCCCGTCATCGGGGCTCAGAAGCCCGGCAATCATGATGCCGTCAATCGGATCGGGGGGCCATGAAATCGGAACATTGATGACGAATGACGGCAGTTTTTTTTCTGACACGTATTCCCAAATGGCTTTCCGCTTCCTGTACTGAGCATGATTCAGCCGGAGTTCGTATCGGATCGGGTCGAGGCTGAAAAAGGAATGGATCCCCGTATTTTGCGGGAAACAGCCGGTCATGATCGCCGGCCAGGAGGCGGCGGATGATGGGAAGCCGGTCGCAGTGAGATCCAGCGCGACACCGTTTTCGATTATACGCTGAAAGTTAGGCATATGGCCGCCATCGATCAGGGGTTGAATCTGACGCCAGGTAAACCCATCAAATCCAATCAGCAGAACGCGTTCGTCATGGTTATCGGTAGTTTCCTGCACGACCGGAGACACATAGGGTCCGAGCACCCGGGCGACCGTATCTTTCGACAGCATTGATGACGTACCACCCGGAGGTGCTCCCAGCCAGGCGACCCAGACAAGGGCACCAGCCAGCCATTTTACCAACTCGATCCAATGATGATGCATCGTATCCCCTTCCCGCCCCCATCAGGTGACAGCATCATTTTAGTGGTTCTACGCTCTATTGAAAAGCGTGGGGCTAGAATCGTATAGTTTATCCGCGTTTTCTTTCATTCCACGAGGAAGCCATGCCTGATCCAGTCCATGCCATCGAAGTCAGTATCATCATTCCGGCGTTCAACTGCGCCGGACAGATCCATCGCTGCCTGGAGGCTCTGAATCGGCAGGACGTTGCCCGGGACCGGTTCGAAACCATCGTCGTCGATGACGGTTCATCGGATGGAACGGCCACTGCCGCCCGTCCCCTGTGCGATCGAGTCATCGAAACACCGAACAGAGGACCGGCTGCGGCCCGGAACAGCGGCGCAGCCGTGGCCCACGGTGC
>JAFGMN010000043.1 GCA_016927515.1 candidate division CSSED10-310 bacterium
CGTCGTGGATCAGAACCGGTGCATCGGGTTCATCTGGCAGGCTGCGCAGGCCGTTCCGGCAAGAATCCTGGCGATAAGAACCACCGGGAACGAGTGTGATCCGGTCCGAAAAGGTCTGTTTTCGGATGATTCGCCCGGTTTCTTCGATCCAGTCCGGATGAGATACGACGACCAACCGGGTCAACGACGGGCATTGAAAAAACGCATCGATAGACCATTGAAGGACGGGTCGACTTTCAAGCAGATAAAACTGTTTAGGCCGAGAACCACCGAAGCGGCTCCCGGTGCCTCCGGCTACGATAACGGCATACCATTGTTTCAACATCAGCAGCCATCTCCTTTCCGCGCCCAACTGCTTCTTTTTTGCCGCGCGCCTGCTTTGCCGTGCCGTCAGTATTCTACCGGGAATACGAGAGGGTGTCGACGGAACGGTGATTTGCGGTTTGCAAATAAACGGTTTCGTCATACACTAGCGATAAATCCGGTACACGGAGCGAACGCTTCGGGGAGGTGGGAGATGATAAATCTCAGGAAGGAACGAATTGTAATCACAGGGGGCTCGGGTTTTCTGGGATCTCATATCTGTGATCAACTCAGGGAAAAGGGCATCGAAGCCGGGGATTTACTGGTTCCCCGCCGTGAGGAATTCGATCTGACGCAGGATGAACAGGTTCGCCGAATGTATGATGTGATGCAGCCGACTGTCGTGATCCATCTGGCGGCGGTGGTTGGAGGAATTGGAGCTAACCGACGGTTTCCCGGAACGTTTTTCTATCGCAATCTGATGATGGGAGCGATGCTGATGGAATATGCTCGTCGGTTTGACGTGAAAAAATTCGTCGCTGTCGGGACCATTTGTGCATATCCCAAGTTTACTCCGATCCCCTTCCGGGAAGAGGATTTATGGAATGGCTACCCCGAAGAAACAAACGCTCCCTACGGTCTCGCCAAGAAAATGCTCTTGGTTCAGGCCCAGGCGTATCGGCAGGAATATGGGTTCAATGCTATTTATCTTCTCCCTGTTAACCTGTATGGACCCGGGGACAATTTCAATCCGGAGTTCAGCCATGTCATACCGGCCTTGATCCGGAAATGCATTGAAGCCCGGGATACAGGGATTCCGTATATCGATGTCTGGGGTACCGGACGAGCCACTCGGGAGTTTCTCTATGTCAAGGATGCAGCCCGGGGAATCATCTTAGCGGCGGAGCGGTATGATGGACCGGAACCGTGTAACTTAGGGGCTGGTTTTGAAATATCCATCCGCGAACTAGCAACCTTGATTGCCGAGGAGACAGGTTTCATGGGTCAGATCCGTTGGGATTCATTGCAGCCGGATGGCCAACCACGGCGGCTTCTGGATGTTCACCGGGCGGAAGCGTTTTTTGGATTCCGGGCCAGAACTGATTTTCGATTCGGATTGCGTGAAACAATTGCATGGTATGAAGCGAACCGGGAGACATTGGGACATGAAGCGACGAGATGAAGTGGCGAGTGTTTTGGCCGGGGATGTGGAATTCAATCATGTCCGGCAGCCGGTTATTATTGCCGGACCCTGTGTGATCGAGAGCTACGAACATGCGGTGGACATGGCGCATACCCTCAGACAGATAGTCGAGGAGCATGGATTTCGGTTTATTTTTAAAAGCAGTTATGACAAGGCCAACCGATCGTCGATTCGTGCATTCAGGGGTCCGGGAATTCGCGAAGGACTAGCGATATTGGGAGCGATTCGGGATGCTGTTCGGGTTCCGATATTGACTGATATTCATTCGGTGGACCAGATCGCGCCTGCAGCGGAAATCGTCGATATGATCCAGATTCCTGCTTTTTTATGTCGCCAGACGGATTTATATCGTGAAGCGGGCAAGTATCCGGTGGCGGTCAATGTGAAGAAAGGGCAGTTCATGAGTCCCGCCAGCATGCGGAATGTGGTGGAAAAAGCACGGGAATCCGGTATCCGGAATCTTGTTTTGACTGAGAGAGGTGTGTCGTTTGGTTACGAGCGGCTGGTTGTAGATTTTACAGGGCTTGTCGATATGAAGGAATTGGCTGTTCCCGTAGTTTTCGATGGCACACATTCCGTGCAATTGCCGGGTGCCGGTGGTGATTGCACGATGGGTAATCGGCGGTATGTGCGGGATCTGTGCCGGGCGGCAGCAGCTATCGGTGTCCATGGTTTCTTTTTAGAAGTGCATCGACATCCGGAAACAGCTCCCTGTGATGGTCCGAACATGATTACGCCGGAAACCCTACGGGACATTTTATCCGATATTGTTCGAATCAACGGGAGTTTGAAGGAAAAAAGCGATGATGGATCATGATGTGTTACCGCTGGCCGGGGATGTATTCCGGAAGGAAATCGAAGCCCTGGAAGCAACTGAAAAGGTTCTGGGGGAGGGCTTTCGAGCTGCCATAGAAACGATTCTTCAATCCAATGGCAAAGTCGTCACGATGGGAATAGGAAAATCGGGGCTTGTCGCTCGAAAAATTGCCGCGACCCTATCCAGCACAGGAACACAGGCTGTTTTCGTCCATCCCGTGGAATGCATGCATGGTGATATGGGTATCATTTTGCCGCAGGATATTGTTCTTCTGCTGTCAACCAGCGGTGAATCAGATGAGATTCGCAAACTGATGACTTTTTTGCGCACAAGAAAAATCAAGGTCATCGCCTTGACAGCGCGTTCTGAATCCCATCTCGGGCAGATGGCCGATATCGTGATCCCGTTTGTTGTGCCACAGGAAGCCTGCCCCATGGGGATGGCTCCCATGGCCAGCACAACGGTTCAGATGGTTATCGGCGATGCCATGGCCGCGGTTCTGATCAAACTGCACAATTTCCGACCGGATGATTTTGCGGAGTTTCATCCTGCTGGAACATTGGGAAAGCGCTTGCTTTTAAAAGTGTCGGATTTGATGCATTCGGATGATGAATGTCCGCTGGTTCACTCTGGCACATTGATGCGGGAAGCCATCGTCACCATGACTGGCAAGGCCATGGGCGCTGTGCTGATTGCCGATGGAAGCGGTGGGCTGCTGGGGATCATCACCGACGGCGATCTCCGACGCGCCGTTCTCAGGTATGATGATCTCTTAACCCGGACCGTTGATTGCCTGATGACGGCAAACCCTATCAGTATCGATCTTCATGTGCCAGCAATTGATGCGTTGCATTTGATGGAAAACAGGAGCAGCCAGATTGCGGTTCTGCCGGTGATCGATTCCGATCGGCGGATCCGCGGAATCCTGAGACTGCATGATTTGGTTCTAGCCGGATTGTAACGGGGGATCGCCGACCGGTTTTTCCATGGAACGATGATGGGGATGATGTGAGCGGATCGGATATGGGCGAGTTGTGTTTGCATGATCAGGATGGAGATAACCTTGATTCCTCCGATGTTTTTCGGTTACTTTCCAGGAACGATGGTGAATGAAGGCAAACCCGTAGATGGAGAATAAAAGGATGGAAGAACGAGTACAGATGGCAATTATTGGGAGTGGGCCGGCTGGATTGACGGCGGCGATTTATTCGGCGCGTGCGAATCTGAAACCGGTGGTTTTCGAGGGGATTCAGCCGGGGGGTCAGTTGATGGTTACATCGGAGATCGAGAATTTCCCTGGCTGGCCGAATGGTATTATGGGTCCGGAATTGATGGAAAACTGCCGGAAGCAGGCGGAGCGATTTGGGGCGGTTCTCATTCAGGAGGAGGTCACGGAGATCGAGTTGGATAAACGGCCATTTCTGATCACCTATGGAGATGGGAAGGCGGTGCTGGCCGATGTGGTCGTCATTGCAACGGGCGCTTCTGCGCGTTGGTTGGACATCGAATCGGAAAAGCGGATGAGGGGTCATGGTGTGTCAGCGTGTGCGACGTGTGACGGCTTTTTTTTCAATGGCCGGAAAGTGGCTGTCGTTGGAGGTGGGGACACGGCGATGGAAGATGCATTGCATCTGACCCGGTTTGCCAGCGAAGTATTGGTCATTCATCGGCGCTCGGAACTGAGGGCCTCGAAATATATGCAGGATCGTGCGCGGCGGAGTCCGAAGATAAAGTTTGTCTGGGATTCCGTGGTCGAGCAGGTTCTGGGCGAACCGGCGACGGGGTTACAGGGAGTCATTATCCGGAACATTAAAACCGATGTAACCAGCCGGATTGATTTGGATGGATTGTTTGTTGCTATCGGGCACACCCCGAACACGAAATTCCTTAAGGGTCAGTTGCCAGTTGACGGCAGCGGGTTTATCCGGTGCGAGCGAGGGGATGTGACCTCGTGTATACCTGGAGTTTTCGTTGCGGGTGATGTTCGGGATTCCCGGTATCGTCAAGCTATCACCGCAGCTGGAACGGGCTGCATGGCGGCCATCGAGGCCCAGGAATATCTCGAGACGCATCCGATCAAATAAATTGAATGTTTGGGTGATTACGGTCGATCCTGTTCGCTATTCCCGTTGATCAACAACCTGAGATTTCTGATTTCGTCTGTATCCGGCCCGGTGTCCGGCATCCGGTTCAGTGCATCACGAGCTTCGTCCAGATGACCCAGATGAAACGCGGTTGTAGCCAACCCCTGGAATGCCAAGAGCATTTCCGGATTATGGCGTGTGATCCACCGGAATTGCTTGTATGCGGCAGCATAGTATCCGCCGTGGAGATACACCAGTGCCAGACGGTAGCGATAGTCGGCATTGGATGGCCGCATGGAGACTGCCCGGTGAGCATACACGATGGCTTCCGTCCCTTTCCCTTGCTTCATCAGCAGGCTGGCAAGATTCGCGTTGGCTTCCGGCATGCTGGGTTCGATAGCCAGAGCATCCCGGAAAGCACGCTCCGCGTCCCCATTCCGGTTCATCAACGAAAATACGGCACCCTTGTTGTTCATTGCTCGGTAAAAATCCGGTTTAATTGTCAGCGCCGTATCCAGCATGATCAGCGCATCATCATACGTCTCCTGAAAAATTGCATATTCATTGATCGCCAGGTTGTTGTAATGATGAGCAAGGGCTTCCAAATCGTCGATGACGCGATACACACGGTAGTTCTTCTCCGGATTCGGATCGAAGTCGATTAAGAAGAATTCAGCACCATCATAGACACCGGCACAAATGTGGTGATTGCTTATGATGATGTTTTTTTCCGTCATCTGGCTCTCGAATCGAACATCCACATAATGCGCCTGAACATGCACTGCCCTGGCCAGACTTACGAACAGGTGTGTAAATGAGAGACAGTTAGCCTTTCGTGTATGATGAAAAACCTCTTCTGCCGTAAAGTCCGCAATTCGCTCGTATTCAACATCCAATTCCCATCGCGAGATAATGGCCTGAACGATGTTGATCGATTTATCGATGGAATTGATCTCGTCTCCGGCAGCATCCTCTGCGAAAGCGACCATTTCCCGGCTCGTTTCAAACGGGATCTCGATCTGGGCGAGCGCATCGTCCTCAAACCGGCTGGACAACATAGCCCGCATATCTTCAGGTGTATAGATATACCGGTGAACAGAACAACCCTGAATAATCAGCAACACTACCGTCAATATCAGAACAGCTGGTAATCGGATGGCCTTCGTCCGTATATCCGGAATCATGCGCGAATCCTTCCCAAAGAAGTTGCAGCGTTCATCAGGTAAAATACGTCCGGGTGATGTGAATTGTTTTAGAATATTTGCTATTTTGGAAACGGAATCAATGGGACGGGTATCTCGATCGGCAATCGGGGAATAAAATGAGTCGTACCGTCAGGCAAAAACGTGATGCCCAAGTGTATCAGAAAATCATCTCGCGGCTCCTGCATGCCGGCGCAGCCGAAACGTTGCAAGGGGTCGTGGCCAAGCTGCATCCCACAGACCTGGCGGAAGCGTTGACATTCCTCACGGGTGCGGAACGGCGTTTACTATTGCCGCACATCATGAAAGGCCGGAAACTGGGCTGGACGCTTCTTGAGATGCACGAAGATCTTCGTGCCGACTTGCTGCAGTCCATGGAAGACAATTTCATCGCCCGGCTTGTGGTGGATCTCCCGAGCGACGATGCATCGGAAATCATGAACAGCCTCCCCGGGGAACGGATTGAGATGGTGCTGGCTGCAATTACGGATCCGTTCGCTCGACGAAAAATGCGACACATGCTCAGCTACACACCCGATATGGCGGGAAGCATGATGCAGACGGAGTTTCTCGCGCTGCCGGAAAAGCTGACCGTCAACGAGGCGATTGCCGTGATCCGTCGCCGCTATCGGGATGTGCCGATTTTCTATCTGTATACGTTAGACGATGAGGAGAGGTTGTCGGGAGTGGTCTCGTTTCGTCAATTGCTGCTTGCGGAAGAGGGTCAGTTGCTTGACCGGATAGCGAAACATGACGTGGTCAAGGCGCATGTCGACGAGGAGCAGGCGGTGGTAGCGCAGATGGTTTACCGGTACGATCTCCTGGCGATCCCGGTTGTCGATTCCAAAAACCGCATGGTGGGGATTATTACGGTCGATGACGTGATGGACGTCATGGAGGATGAAGTCAGTGCCGACATCTATAAACTGGCGGGTTCCGATGCCGAAGAAATGGTGTATGGTGACCGGATCATAAAAATTTCGCGAATCCGGTTCCCCTGGCTGCTGGTGTCTGTGGGCACTGGATTATTGACGGCGGTTATCATCGGACTTTTCGAAAAGACTCTGGAAGCAGCCATTGTGCTGACAGCCTTCATTCCTGTCATCGCCGGCATGGCCGGCAATATCGGCACGCAGTCATCCGCCATTACCGTTCGGGGCCTTGCCATCGGACGGCTGCTTCCATCCAATCTCCGGCATATCGTTTGGCGGGAACTCCGTGTCGGCTCCTTACTGGGCGTAGCCTGCGGCCTGCTTGTCGGCGGAATCGGCAGTGTCTGGTTTAGTCGGCCAGCCCTCGGTCTCGTCGTCGGTGCGTCGATGATATGCGGTATTTCGTTCGCGGCGACAACCGGAGCGTTCATGCCGATGGTGTTCGCCCGGTTAAACATTGATCCGGCTGTCGCATCCGGTCCTCTCGTCACAACCCTGAATGATTGTGTTTCTACGATTATTTACCTCAGCATCGCTTCTTCCCTTCTCCAATACATCGCATGAACCGCCCTCGAATTTGCTTCAGTTTACTCAATTATCAGAAATCGACCCATCGGCATTATTTTCATATCTATGAATTCATTGAAGCGCTCAGCCATCGCGCCGATGTGCGATTGCTGGTTATGGATGCGGAAGATCCGCCGGAGTTTGAACATCCCGCTGCTGTGATCGATCTGACCGGGCATGGAATGTGGGCGCGGTGGTGCCGGTGCCGGGAAATAATCCGATCGCGGATGCTGGGTTATACCGTGTTTTACCATCATTACACCACAGCTCCGGCACGCTTTTCTTCGGTGATCAATCGGTTGACCGGCGGCCGGACCTATCTCTGGCACTGTATCGTCATGGAAGCTCTGGATGACATAGTTAAAACCAGTCGGGTTCAGCGGATGATGTTACGCTGGACGTTCCGGATGGTGCACCATCTCGTCACCGGAACGGAATTTATGGCGGACTATTATGCTAGCCGATATCCGATTCGTCGCGAATCGATACGTGTTGTTCCCAATTATCTGAACATCCACCGGTTCCGCAGGGATGCCGTCGATACCCGGCAACTAAGGCAGCGGCTCAGTATTCCGGATGACCGGAAGATTGTTTTGTATCTTCATGAGATTGAGGAGGGGCGTGCTGCTTTGCTTCCTGCCATTATTACCGGTGTCCTCGACCGCCGGGCGGATGTGGTGTTCGTTGTGGCAGGAGACGGGCGATATCGGGGGGAGTTGGAAACCCGGCTTGCTGCTCAGGTGCGGGATCGCACGGTGCTGTTTACCGGTCGCGTGGCGAATACGGATACACCGTGGTTTTATGCAGGAGCGGACCTGTTTATCATGACCAGCCAGTTTGAAGCGTTTTCGCGGGTTTTGTTGGAAGCAATGGCGATGGGCACTCCGTACGTCGCAACTGACGGCGGCGGCAATATCAGGACATACACTCCCGAAAATCATCAGGAATTCATCCTGTCCCGGGAAAACTGGGACTGTTTCCCGGAGCGGATTGATTGTCTTCTGGATGACCGAGATCGAATCGCGGCGTTTATTGCGTGCGGGTATGATCATGTGCAGGCGTATTCGATGGACCGGATTGTCGAACTTTTTCTCCAAACCATCCGATAACCGAACAGACGTACTCTTGACAGACGATGTCGACCGACTTAATGTAATATAAAGTTACACTAAGCCGATCAACAGGAGATAAATCAGATGGATGCACGCCGAACGGAACAACCGACGCCGAAGCGAAAACTCGATGCTCGAAAGCAGGGAAATCGACCGGTTTCGGTTGAGTTAACTGGAGCACTGATGACAGCGATGACGGTAACGGTTGTGTGGGCAGGAGCGGAGTGGTTTGTGGGTATCTGGCGTTGCCTGCTTGAGGTGCTTTGGTATCCGGCTGTTTTCACTAGCGGAGCAGTCGGAATTGAGTGGTTATCCATGGGTCGCAGCGTGTTGCTTCGGGTAATGATATGCCTGGGAGTTCCGGTGTTTCTGGTCGGGATTCTCTCAGGCGGTATGCAGGCGGGGTGCATGTTTTCCTCCATCCGCTGCGATGTTCGGCGCGTGGATCCTGCTGCGGGGTTTCGGCGTTTGTTTTCGATGAGGAAAGGTGTGGATCTTGTGCGAATCACACTGAAAGCAGGCATCGTCACCGTGTGGATCGGGAGGGGATTATTTCAGGATAGCGGCTGTGTTCTTTCTTTGACGGGGCAGGATGCATTGCGAGTGGTTCCTGCATTAAGTGTTTGTGCAACGGGATGCGCGTTCCGATGTGTCGGTCTCTTTGTCGTCTTTGGTCTGATCGATGCATGTATCCAGCGGCGGCGATGGATCAAGGATCTGATGATGACCCGGGACGAAGTCCGACGTGAGTTAAAAGATTCCGACGGCGATCCGGACCTGAAAGCCAGGCGGCAAGAACTGCATCGAATCGATGTGAACGGCTCACTCCCGGAACGCGTTTCCCGGTCAGCGCTTGTCATCGTCAACCCAACCCATTATGCCGTTGCTTTGCAGTATGACCGAGATAAAACAGGTGCCCCCCGGATTGCTGCCAAAGGTGCATTCTCCGGAGCAAAGAAAATTCGAACCCTTGCCCGTGCTCACCGGGTACCCATTCTGCGACATCCACCCCTGGCCCGGCAACTCATTCACCTGTCCGTTGATCAGGAGATCCCGGAAACTCTCTTCAAAGCTGTCGCCGAACTCCTTGTTTTTGTTCTCCGACTCACGGAGAACGAACGAAAAATGTACCGGTAAGCCATCCCTGAAAAAAAACGCCTGAGATTCTTGACAAAATAATCATAACAATGTTTAATAGTAAAGTAACGTTACAAACATTGATGGGGATTCCATCACAGGTCAACTGAACCACTGAGAAAGGAGAATGATTATGGGACTGACAATTCTGGGAAGTATCGGAGCGAAATTGGGATTTGATGTTGTGGGAAACATCATGGAGAAAACCCTTCCGAAAGCGGCTGATTTCATGAAAATCGGAAGCAAAACGCCGCTGGATGCGTTCGAGGCGGTGATCGGCACGTTTGGCGGTAAGACATCCCAAACGAAGCCGGCGGAGCAGTTTTCGTTGGCGTTTCCGAAAAGGCTGGGTTTCTCTTCAGGGGCGGGTTTTGCCGATACGATGAAATCGATCGGTGAAAAACTGAGCAAGTTCCTTTCCGTCATGGAGAAGGTCAACGATGTTGTTGGTGGCCTGTCTCATTTTTTCACGGGAAAAGTGGAGAAAGCTCCATTTCAAGGGCATGTCGAGATGGCCAAGAATTCGGGATTCGGGTCTGGACTGAACGTTGATACGACTGCCATGGCACAGTCCTCCGGATACAGCACGGAAAAAGCGCCAGGAGGCAGCAGCACGGATCCGATGGCCATTTTTCAGAAAATGCAGGAAGCGCAGGCCGCCGCGCAGATGTTCGAATTGGCGGTAAAAATCTCGGAGATTCAGCATCAGGCAGCCATGTCCGCAATTCGCGGAATCCGGTATTGACATCGAAAGTGAAAATAGAAAGGAGAAATCGATGAATCGTATGATTAGTGACAAGATTGAGCGGGGAGAAGTATTGAGTGCCGACGAGTTGAAGCAACTCGTTACCAGTGGCCATGCGTTGAAGGATATCTTCAAACTTGGAGAGTCCGACTTGATGGCGTTGATGATGGTGGGTTACGACCTGTTCAACCAGGGTCGATATGATGATGCCCGGACCATTTTCCTTGGGCTCGAAGCATTGGGGCATGATGATCCGTTTGTTCTCACGGCGTTAGGGACAATTGCTGCCCGTTTGGATGATCTGGATGGGGCAGAGGAGTATTTCAATCGTGCGATCGATCGGGATCCCGAGGATATGGTGGCGTTGACCAATCGGGCGGAAATCCATTTGAAGCGGAGTCAATTCGATGCGGCCGCGATTGATCTGAAGCGCGCCATCGAGTTGGATCCGGATGAGGAATCCGCATTGAACTCCAGGGCCAGGATTCTGGCACTGGTTACGCGTGAGTTGATGGAATCCGTACAGGAAACGGCCTGATCCAGGGTATTACTCCATGGAGATCGTCTCGCGATATTCAGACGTTTTCCTGGCGGTCACAGTCGTGTTGGCAGTGGTCCTGATGATCCTGCCACTGCCAACATGGCTCATCGATGTCTTGTTGGCAGTGAATCTGACCATTGGTATCACGGTTCTTCTCGTTGTTCTCTCTATTTCCACTGCCATCAAGCTTACCGCATTCCCCAGTCTTCTACTTCTGGCGACTCTTTTCCGGCTCGGCTTAAATGTGTCTACGACTCGTTTAATCCTGCTAACGGGAGATGCTGGAGAGATGGTTCGTGCATTCGGACGGTGTGTTGTCAGCGGAAATTTGGTTGTTGGAGCTATTATTTTCCTTATTTTGACGCTGATCAATTTCATTGTGATTTCCAAGGGGTCGGAGCGTGTCGCGGAGGTTTCGGCCCGATTCAGTTTGGATGCCATGCCGGGGAAGCAACTGGCAATCGATGCCGATCTACGTGGGGGAGCGATTGACATGGATGAAGCCCGGCGCCGGCGCCGACAACTGTCCCGTGAATCGCAGCTGTTCGGTGCGATGGATGGCGCGATGAAGTTTGTCAAAGGGGATGCAATTGCGGGTATGATCATCACCTGCATCAACATGGCAGGTGGAGTCTGTGTCGGGGTTTTCATGTTGGGTATGCCGGCATCGACGGCACTCAGCCATTTCGGGTTATTGACAATCGGTGATGGCTTGTTGTCCCAGATTCCTTCCCTGATTTTATCTGCGGCTGCTGGATTCATGGTGACCCGTGTGGAGCCCGAGAATCCTGGTGATGATATGGGAAAAGACATTAGCCAGCAGTTGCTGGGTTATCCAAAATCCATTGCCCTGGTGGCGGGTTTTCTGTGTCTTCTGGGTCTGGTTCCCGGGCTGCCCCTGCTGCCGTTCTGGACCATCGCGGCTGGAGCGGCTGGACTTGCATTCCGCATGACAAAGCATTCACGCCACAGGACTCCGTCTGAAACGAAACACATGGCTCGGATGGCGGCTGCCGATCGATCGGAAGTACCGTCATTCTCCATCCCAGCACCGATCACCTTAATCATGAGCACCCCCCTTACGCAAAGACTCCAAATCGATCAACCGGAAAATGCGGTCATGACGCGGATGATTCCCGCTTTGCGTGATGATCTCTACCGCGAATTCGGTGTTCAGATACCATCGATTCGGTTCAGAGGATTCCATGCGGATCTGCAGGAAGATGAATTCAATATCCAGATCTATGAGACACCGGTTTTGTCCGGGCGAATTCCCAGCGGTTCGGCTTTCGTACTGAATGCGGATGATCAACTACCAGCAATCGCTGGCAGGGGGAAACAAACGGATGCCTGTTTCCCTTGTGCCGGCACGTTAGTTCCTCGGAATTCGGCTGAGCGTCTGGAACAAGCCGGATACGAGGTTTACTCTGATGAGACGTTGCTAACGTTCATCCTGAAAAGCACGCTGAAACGCCATCTCAAGGATTTTCTTGGATTACAGGAAGTCAAATGGATGTGCGACGAATTGGAAAAATACTACCCGGACACCGTTGGCGAAGTCTTACCCCGGGTCATTTCCTATCAGCGTCTCGGGGATGTTCTAGGTCGTCTGGTGCAAGAAGAAATCAGCATTCGCGATCTGAAGCTCATATTGGAATCCATTGCGGCATATGCTGAAAGCGAACCTGACAACGTCGCGCTTACCGATCGAATCCGGTCTCATCTGAGCCGTCAGATCTTTCATCAATACAGTCAGAATGGGTGTCTCAACGTCATTTTACTTGATCCTCGGATTGAGGATACTTTCCGGGAATCCATACAAGTATTTGGGCAGGAGAGATCCGTTGTTCTGGAACCGATGGATGTCGATCGGATCATCCGGAGCTTTGCGTCCGTCCTGAACGTCCGCACGCATCATGCACCGGTGTTCCTGACTGTGGATCCAGCAATCCGGTATGTTCTCTGGCGGTTTCTCAGTCAGAACCATCCTGGTGTTCATGTGATGGCTGCGCAAGAGTTACCCCCCGGTGCACATTTCAATGCCATGGGCCACGTGATGCTATGCGCCTAATTTCAATACTTTATTTGCCTGAGTTTAACAGATAAAGTGCCAGGAGGCCGGCCAGAAATAAAAAACAACCGCCGACGAGAAGCAGATGAGCAACCCGGATGTTTCGACGTGTCATATCCGGATAATCCTTGTCAGACACCGTTTCTTTTCCATCCGAGTCATCCGGCATTTTCTCCTTCAAGACAGTCCCCGGTTCTGTTCTTAGGGTATTACTCGGTTTCTGACGGAGTTGTATGGCGTTTCGATTGTCCAAGTCGGTGTCAGGTAAATGCCGAATTGCCAACCTGACACTTCCCAGGCGGATCACATCCTGCGGATAGATTTCGATGCTCTGCGTCAGTTGTCGGCCATTGACCGTGATTCCATTGGTACTGCCGATATCGATAATGGTTACAGCACCTGACCACTCC
>JAFGMN010000044.1 GCA_016927515.1 candidate division CSSED10-310 bacterium
CACCTCCCCGGCTGCGGGACCCCCCCCGCTGCACCAGCTTGCTCCATAACCAGGCTGCAGACACCTGCGAAGCGTACCGACCGAACTTGGATCGGAACAGCGGTGCCCAGACAATGTCATACACGCGCTGCCCCGCGTTCCGCAGAATCCAATCCGCCGCACTGACCCGGTCAAGCTCCCGCCAATCCTTCACCTGCCGCGCCTTGATCACCAGCATCCCCATCCGGATCCGGTCCCAAAACGGCAGTGGTTTGTATTTCATCAGATCCAGCGGTGTGCTGAGTCGATAGATCCGATTCACATAAAATGCACCCGTGTTCGTCGCAGTAAAAACGATATCGTCACCCCGACCGACTTCGTGAATAAGCTGGATTAAATCCACGTCAAGGTTGTAAATATGATGGTAAAATTTCTCCACCGTTGTTCCGCCGACGTGAAACCATCCTGCCAAGCCGCCAACGACGCTTTCCCGTTCGAAAACATCCACGGGTATACCGTGTTTCGCCAGTTCCCAAGCAGCAGCCATGCCCCCGATACCGGCTCCGACAATCCCCACACGGCCTGCGTTTTTTTCTGTCACGCGTGTAACCTCCCTGCCCTGTTTCGAGTCCACTTCCATTGAGAGGCAACTTAGCACGATCACTCTTGTAAAGTCGATACAGGCCATCCTGTGCCGATGGTCGTGCGTGTGAACACCCGGTTATTCCAGGTCATGTTTCAATGAAACATGGCTCATTGACAGGAGGCATTTATGGCCAATTTATCCACTGTATACATGGGCATGAAACTGAAAAGTCCCTTCATTGTAGGATCGTGTTCGTTGACCAGCGATATGGACAGTCTTCGGAAAGCGGAGACCGCAGGAGCGGGGGCCGTTGTCATCAAATCCCTCTTCGAGGAGCAGCTCCAGGCGGAGGCAGTTCGCCTTGAGAACGCTTTGTCTGCATACGAGAATATGATTGCAGAAGCTCTGTCGTTTCATCCCGCGTATGCGCATGCCGGTCCGTCGGAGCATCTTCACTGGATTGAAAAAGCGCGAAAGGAGCTTTCGATTCCGATCATCGCAAGTTTGAATGCTGTCAGCCCGGGCCGATGGACCGATTATGCAACGCAATTGGTCGATGCCGGTGCCGATGCGCTGGAGTTGAATTTTTTCGGCATCATCACCGATCCCCAGGTGTCCGGTCAAGACGCATTGCGGGCCATGATTGCGACGGCTCGAGAGATTAAAACGAAAGTCACCGTTCCCGTGGCCGTCAAATTGACACCATTTATCTTGTCACCGGGTTATGTTGTTGCCGGCCTCGATGCGACCGGAGTTGACGGCCTGGTTCTGTTCAACCGGTTTGCGCGGTTCGATATCGATATCGCAACGGAAAGTGTCCGGTATCAGATGGCGTTGACCAGCAGCCGGGACATGGAACACAGTCTGCGCTGGGTCAGTTTACTGCATGACCGGACCCAGGCGGATATTTGCGGCAGTTCGGGAATCCACACCCTCGATGATGTCATCAAAATGATCCTGGCTGGGGCCGGAAGCGTTCAGCTCGTATCCGCTCTATATCAGCACGGTATGAACTACCTGTCCGATCTCCACACCGGTCTCGATGAATGGATGAATCGAAAAGGCTATGACTCGATTCAGGACTTCCAGGGTCGGGTCAGCCGCAGCAGGTCGGGTCAGCCGTTTGTGTTCGAACGGCATCAATACATCAAGGCGTTGCTTGGGATTCAATGATCCAGTGAAGTCGATCCTCGGAATTGGGCTGCCGCCGTGCGATGCGGAACGGGCCGTCACCGTTCAGTTCCACAAGGTTATCGGACATGCAGGGCTTGTTTTGCGGTGTATAGACAACCCCCGTCCGTCTATTCCGCATGATCTGGTTTCCGGTAATCCGGTCGCAACCGTCGGTCCAGCCGGGATGACCCAGCAGAACCAGTCCATACAGATTCAGTGAATGTTTCATGTTTTCGCGATCCAGCCCGTGATCGCCGGGTATCCCGATCCGGCAATGCTCGATGCGGCTGCCTGTAGCACTGGACGGCGGGTGGGAGTAGGCAGCGACGACGGCGGCGGAACAATTCGTCACGGCACAATAGCGGATCAACGCCGGTGCTTCGAGATGGATTCCCACACGACCGGCATATTCAGCATCATCATCGGGTACAGCCGGCTTTTCCAGATACATGACATTGAACCCGATCAACTCCACCCCCGGTACCGTAATCCGAACAATGGGGCTTCGTGTGCTGGTCAGGACGGGAAAAAGATCATAATCCGTGATATCTCCAGCCGCAGGGTGCGAGATGATGCGGACGGGTTTATTGATAACGATGGATTCGATTGCATAGGGAAACGATGGTTCCCACACAACGAGTATCGTGTCTCGGGGTTCCGCCTTCAGCAATGCCTCACCCAGTGTCTGGACATCCCCATCGTCACACGCCATGCACACGCGCCAGACCCTGCCATGGATGCCGGGTACGCCCACAAACACACTGGTAACCAGGATCAGCACTGCAATCCGCAACGGATGCTTGTATCGGATCGGCATCGACCGTGTCATGGCGACCCCTCCCACGGCACTCCGGTCATATTCATCGGGTCCAGCAACCGGTCCAGTTCAGCAGGCGCTAGATCCGTTTCCTGTTCCGCAATCTCACGGATCGACAACCCGGTTTCATACGCTTTTTTACTGATCCGGGTCGCCCGGTCATATCCGATCACCGGCGCTAATGCTGTAGCCAAGGTCAGATTTCTCGAAACACCGGTGCGACACCGGGCGGTATCCGCTTCGATGCCCACCAGGCATCGGTCGGTGGTATTTTTTATGGCGGTTGCCAATAGAGTGATGGACTGCAGGAAGTGGTGCGCCATCAGGGGCATCATCATGTTCAATTCGAAACGGCTGCCCAGACCACTCATAACGAGCGCCAGATCGCCTGCCAGCACATGGGTGCAAACCATCAGCAACGATTCAAGAATCACAGGATTTGTTTTTCCGGGCATGATGGAAGAACCAGGTTGAACGGCAGGAATCCGGATCTCACCTAACCCATCGCGTGGGCCGGATGCCAACCAGCGGATATCGTCACCGATTTTTACCAGGCTGACAGCGATTGTGCGGAGTGCACCGGCTGCTTCTACGAGGGAATCTCGGCTGGCATTGGCTTCCATCGTATTTTCGGTTTCTCGAAACTGAGTATGCAACCGGCTGTTGATCAATTCAATCGCCCGGCCCGGCAGATCGGGATGCCGATTGAGCCCGGTCCCTACTGCGGTACCGCCCAGGGGAAGTTCATTGAGCACGTCAATCGCACGATCAAGCCGCTTCAGCCCTTTCTCGATCTGCGTTGCATATCCCGAGAAAACCTGACCCAACGTGACCGGTGCCGCGTCCTGAAGATGAGTCCGTCCGGATTTGACCACCTTTCGGAACTGGTCCTGCTTCCGATTCAGTTCCGCAAGCATGCCTTCCAGTGCCGGGCACAGATGATCCCGAATAGCGCAAACGGCGGCGATATGAATGGCTGCTGGAAACGCATCGTTGCTGGACTGCCCGCGATTGACGACATCATTGGGATGGATCGGTGGCCGGGTAGCATGGCCGGAGCCGAGATAATCATTCGCACGCTTGGCAATGACTTCATTCACATTCATGTTGGTGGACGTGCCTGATCCCGTCTGGAAAACATCCAGCGGAAAATGATCGTCCAACTCTCCACACGCAACATCCAAGGCCGCACGGCAAACTGCTGAACCGATGGCTTCATCGATCTCTCCTACCATCCCATGCACCGTTCCATATGCCCACTTGATCCAGCCCAGCGCATGGATGACTCCGACAGGAATCCGAATGCCCGATATTGGAAAATTGAGGATTGCTCGTTGCGTCTGGGCTCCCCAAAGCGCTTCCGTCGGAATCCGCATCTCACCCATGGCGTCCGACTCAATTCGATAATTCACAGCGGCAACCATGACACACCTACGCGCTCGAACAAGCATCCAGCATGGCTCTGATCCGTCCCAGCCTGCGGGAACGATCCCCGGCAAACCGAGCTATACCCTGAAGCAGCCATTCCGGCGACAACCGAGCTTCATCGATGACTTCATCAAGATTGCCACCCGTTCGCCAGCAGTCATCCCAATCAGATGTCATAGCATATTCCTCGGCTATCGGATTGAATATCCAATCCCGGCTAACCCGACGGGACCGGTTGCAAATGATGGTGGAATCGATTCGATCCGCCGGAGACAACACGGATTCCCGGTATGCCGCATTCTGAAGCGCGAACAATTGCGTACTAATAGCAGCAACTATTTTTACGTTCAGGTGTTCACGATTCAAATCATCAAGCAATCGAATCACATGATCCGTCACGGATGTGCCCTGGACGATCAGGCAGCCCATCGGAGGCTGATCGCAGCGGTAATCCCGGATGATGTAAGCACCTCGTGCGGCGGCAAAATGCGATGGTATTCCGAGGCCTTTGCGGTCGGGAATGCGGATAGGGGGCCGGGTCAGATGCAGCGCGATGATCGGACGATCGATTTTTAGAGCGGCAGCGATGGTCACGGGTACTTCGTTAAATTCCCAGGGATGCAGATCGATGACATGGCCATCGGGAAAGAGTTGGGTTACTCCGGGAGCAAAGATTCCGAAATGCGTGCGGCTGTCATCGGCAGTTTCCGGGCCCGAGTGACCGGCGACCCACAGGACCTTCCCTGTTTTGATATCCGAATCCTGGGCGGTCTGGCTGAACAACCGCATCGGACCATATTTAAGATAAACGAATGAGCCATATGTGCTGCAGGCACCCATGAATCCGTTCCATTCTTCGAACGGCCGGTCTGCCAGGTTCACCGTTGCTGCGCCGCACATCACGCCTGCGTTGGAGAATTCTGTTATTTCTTGGGGTAGCAGTACGCCTTCCGGACGAGTTGCTCGGTCGAACCATCCCCACCCGTCGATATCGCCGAATCCGTCAGCGAAGCCGCTGATATTTGTTGACCCGGCCAGGTCTGCGCTGCACGCCAGGAATACCGGCCGACCGTATTTTTTCCGTGACCATGTGTTGACCCAGGCCCCCCAGGTACCCAATGCCGATCGGTTCGGCTGCATTGCGCCCGGTGGTTGCCACATTGTTTCCGGGTACTTTTCGAAATCGGTCATTTCGGGATCAGAGAACGGATTTGGACCGCCCAATCGGAATGTTCCGATGGTTTCCGGAACGCTATCCCCCAAGGTAACAAGGCGATCAGTCAGGTATTCCAGGCACTTCGGGTCCGACCGAATCACATCGAGAGCGACATTGAGGTTGGATTCAAGTTGTCGCGTCATCATCTCTGCATTGCCGGGAGGTTCTCCGAAACCATCCCAGGTCACACCATACCGGTCGGCAAAATCCTTCCGACAGGTCCAGAACGGCTCCGAGTTACTCTTATGGGGGGATCCATGCGAATGGTTGTCATATTTATGATAGCCGCGGCCCTTGCGGTTTTTCGCCCACGCAACACAGGGAACACCGCGGGGATTATCACCGCGAGCCGCCTCAAGAATGACCCGTGTGATATCTTCCCATTCATCCCCGTGAAGTGTTCCGCAGACTTTCCATCCATACGGTTCAAACCATGTATCCGGTGTGCCGTTCACAACCGTGCTAATCGGTTGGTTATCGATACCGAAATTGTTCCAGTCGATGAAAAACACAAGATTGGACAGTCCGAGACCAAATGCCGTGTTTTTGGTCTCATGGGAAGCGCCCGGCGTTAAACCGCCTTCACCTTCGAACGCAAAGACTTTCACGTTTTCGGCACCCGCTCGTTTCAATGCCAACGCTTCGCCCGCTGCCACGGGTATACCATGCCCAGATGGACCGGTATTCGCTTTCAGAAACAATGTTTTTCCAGCCATTTCTGCGTGTCCCGGCAAGCCACCGCGTCGACGGAATCGGACGATATCTTCCCACAGAACGATTCGAGCGGGATCAATGCGGAACCGGTTATCGCTCGTTCTGGCATATCGAGTCCGCATGGCATCACCGTAAACGCAGAGAAAACTATAAATCAGTGGCGCTGTATGACCTGCGCTGAGAATGAACCGATCCCCAAACCGTTTTTCCGGCTGCCGGATATCCCAGCGCATGGCTCCGGAAAGCGTGGCAGCGACCATGGCATGTACTTTGGAGCGTGATCCGCCGGGATGCCCGCTCTGTCTGTAGTTCAGCATTAAATCGATGACTTGATCCATGACATCTTTGATTTTTTCCCACTGGTCGAAATGCGACCGTGATTCATTCAGCAGGTTAAGCGCAGTTGACATGATTTTCCCCCCATTGCCGTGACGGGTTGCGTTTTCGGCCGGTTGTTGCCGGGAATAAACTGTAATCATCAATTATACGCATCATTGGGACAAATGACAGGCCGGATCAGCCGAGACAGCCAGGAGCGGTTCCGGAATCCGGTGGTGTCGCTTCCCGATTCTCGAGCCATTCCTGCGGAACCAGGCACATGAAACGGAGAGGTTCTGCGCCGGTATTCACGAACTGATGCCGCTCCCCGCCGGGGACAAACACCGCCATTCCCGGCGCAATCGGTTTCTCCCCGTGCTCATCCCGGACCACTCCCTGTCCGGCCAAGATATAGACTTCATGTTCCCACCAGTGATCATGGTGCGGAGTTGCCGCACCCGGCTGAACATCGAATATTCGCATATTGAAATGCGGCGCTCCTTGTTCCGGTCCAATCACCAACCGCATCGTTACGCCGTCCAGCATCTTCTGTGCCTCGATTTCCTGAATGTTTCTCGCGTGTGCCATCGGTTCGTCCCCTTTCTGATACTCCCCATTATACACAAAACCACCGTCGGTTCCGCATCTGTTTCCGGCATTGCAATCATTTCGCCTTCCCTCTATTCTTTACCGATTCTCATTCAGCCGGGTTCCCGGAACAAGGAAAGTCACCGGCAAGGGGGAGAACAATGAGCGATTTTATTTACGGGCCGACCTATTCTGAGATGTTGCATCCTGAAACCATCGATCCTGCGGTCCGTCGCCGGGCAATAGAGGCGATAACGGAAGATCCGCTGGATCCAATCAATCTGTTCAATATCAGTTGGCGTGATGAACGCAATGCGTTGCGTGCGATGGTGCTTCCGCCTGAACTGACCGGTGTCGAAGCGCCGATCGCAGTTTTGTATGCAAAGGATTTTCCCACGGGTAGCCACAAGGTGGGTGCGACGTACTCCGTGTTGCTCGAAAACCAGTTGGAGGGTCGGGTCAATCCCCGGAAACACACGCTGATCTGGCCGTCGACGGGCAATTACGGCATTGGCGGTGCATGGGTCGGATGCCGGATGCAATTTGATTGTATCGTGATCCTTCCGGAAGAGATGAGCCAAGAGCGCTTTGATATTGTTGAGAGATATGGTGCGCGCTTGATCAAGACACCGGGATGCGAATCGAACGTCAAGGAAATTTACGATAAATCCAACGAATTGCATGCGCAGGATCCTGACCGGATTCGGATCTTGAATCAGTTTTCGGAGTTGGGAAACTACCGATTCCACTATCATGTGACGGGAAATGCCGTAGCAGAGTTGGCTGGGGAGTTGCATCGGCAAGGTGTTGGGGATGGTTCTGTTGCCGCTTTCGTTTCGGCCATGGGATCCAGCGGAACGATTGCCGCGGGTGATCGGTTGAAGCAGCTTTGGCCGAGTCACAAAATCGTCGGTTTGGAACCCATTCAGTGTCCGACGATTTATTCCAATGGCTACGGTGGTCATAACATCCAGGGTATTGGAGACAAGCATGTTACCTGGATACACAACGTAATGAACATGGATATGCTGGCCTGTATCGACGACCGGGAATGCGAAGAAGGATTGCAGCTATTAACTGAAGAGCCGGGTTGGAATGTGTTGATCCGCCGTTACGGTATCGCCGAGGAAACGGTGCGGAAAATGTCAACCGTTTTCGGATTATCCGGAATATGCAATGTGTTAGGTGCGATCAAGACGGCTCGATACTACGGATTTGGAAAAAACGATCTCATCGTGACCATCTGCACCGATGCCCTGGACCGGTATCACACGGAAATGGCGAAACTCACAGCCCGGGAAGGCATCATGGATGAAGCGAAAGCTGTGATGCGGATGGAAGCGGTATTCAGGCGGCAGAAACTGGATTACATTCAGGAAAGCACCCTCGAAATCCGGCGACGATGGCATCATCTTAAGTACTACACTTGGGTGGAGCAGCAAGGAAAAACGGTCGCGGAGTTAAACGCTCAAATGTCGCAGGAGTGGTGGTGTCACGAGCAGGAAAGAATCGACTCGATTCAGAAGATGCTGCTGGCGGCACGGTAGCAAGAAATGCCCTCTCGCTGATTGGCCGTGTGCAAACCGGTGCATCAGTGGATCCATCGGCACTCCCTGCTCACAATTCTTCAGGGTTTACCGATGTTTCAACAGGACCAGTGTCTGATCATCCGGCGGAGCGATTCCACCGGCAAATTGTTCCAGTTCACTAAAAACCGAGTTAACGATCTCCGCCGGCGATCGATCAGTATACTTTTTGATCGTTTCCCTGAAATTCTCCTGTCCGAAGCGTTTTCCTTCGGCATTGATCCGGTCGGTGATTCCGTCAGTTGACATACAGACCAGGTCGCCGGACTCAAGAACCGTTGTTTGACTGATGTATTCCGTGCCAGTTATCAACCCTAGCAGCAGGCCACCGGATGCCAGCTTTTCCTCCCGGCCATCTCGCCTGAAAACCAGTGCCGGTTCATGCCCTGCTGAAATGGATTCCATGGTCCGGGTTCGTGGGTTCCAGTTGAGAAACATCACCGTAATGAATTTGTTATCAGGCGTTGTCGTGACAAGGAGATCGTTCAATCTGCTGACGAGTTCCGGCAGGTCTTTTATCCAATTACTCATGGCATGCAAAGCACCATAAAAAGTGGACACCAGCAACGCCGCCGGTACACTTTTTCCTGAAACATCCCCGATAACGATTCCCAGGCAGCCATCGGGCCGAGGAAAGAAATCAAAAAAATCTCCGCCGACAGCCCGGCAGGGCAGTGACAGTGCTGAAAACATCAGATACGGATCGTCCGGAAACGATGCCGGAAGCAGTGTTTCCTGGATTTCAGCCGCCACGGCGAGTTCCCGGTCCATCCGCTCTTTCTCGATAGCCGATTGATACAACTCAGCATTCTCGACCGCCACCGCTGCCTGATTGGCAAACAACGTCAACAACCGGTAATCAGAATCCAAAAACTCCTGATATTCCTCCCGGCGCGACTCCTTTCCCGCAACACTCAACACCCCCAATGTCCGATCCCGGACAGTCATTGTCGCAATGAGGCATAACGCCGCATCCCTCCCGTCCCGCACAGCGCCCTCCAGGGCTCCCGTCAAATCCGGCATCACGGAAGGAACCGATCGATCATTCGCAAAACCAAACGACGCAGCCAACGTGTAGACGCCATCCTTCAGCAGCCAGATCGCGCCATACCGAGCGTCGAGAATCGCAATCGCTCGATTCAGTATTTCGTGGAGCAGCGCATCGGGTTTCCTCAAGCTGGTTATCGCCAGGCCGACTTCGTACACCTGTTCCATCTCAAGTATTTTGCGGCGCAGCTCGAAATTGGCGGTCCGGGCCTGTTCGAGACTTTTCTGGCTTGAAAAATACAGGCTGATATGCCGAGTCAACAATCGGATCATTTCCAGGTCAAGCGTTGAATACGCTTCGTTCATCAATCGACGCCCAAGGCAGATCATTCCCAGTAGATCACTTCGGACGGCAAGAGGAATCATGATTTCGATACGGTTTTTTTGCCAGAATTCAACGATATCTGCGAAACCGGTCCGGAGAATCTCCGGCAGGCGATCGATACGATACGGTACTGGCGTTTCGGCCATGAATCGGCACATTTCCACGGTAACGGGAATTGTATCCATCTCACAGACCGCTCCGCGCGTCTTGGTTTTCAGCCGAAAAAAATGCCTTGCAGAAACATACGTGAAAATAGCGCCATTGGAAATACCGATGGAGCCCAGCAGCATGCGCAACAGATAACGGGCGGCGGCATCAAAAGAGCCGCCTTCGGTGAGCGTTTCCCCCATATCTTCGAGGGTGTTTAGAAGAAACAATAGCCGATCGCGATCGATCTCCCGGGCTTCATTCGCCATCGGACTCCACCTCGGCAACAAGCTGCCGCCGGCGGACGACAACAAGCGTCATGTCATCCACCTGTCCCGCTCCGTTCCTGTACGCATCGATCCGCGCCATGACAGCCTGGACAGCTTCCTTTGCGGAACGGCACGTGATTGATGAGAAAATCTCCCTCAGCCGGTCGTACCCAAGCTGTTCGTTATCGGTGTTCACAGCCTCCACGAGACCATCGGTGAACATGATGACGCAATCGTCTTCGTCCAGAGCAACTTCCTGAACATCCAGTTTGAGTTCCCGTCGAACGCCCAGAGGATAGGAAATGGATTCAAGTTCTTCGAGGTGGCCGGTGGCCGTGCGATAAAGGTAGGGAAACTGGTGGCCGGCGGAGGCGAAGCGCATGCGGCTGCCATCCGGAGTAAACACGGCATATTGGAACGTCATCAACCGTTTCTTTTTGAATGTATCCAGAATCATATTGTTGATTGCGGTCATGACATCCCGGATGCCGGGTGCCGTTCTCACCTGGTTGACGAGGCAGCTTTTCGCCATGACCATCAGGAGACCGGCGGACATGCCATGCCCGGAAACATCACCGATGACGAGTCCGATGCCCTGATCGCGGAACCAGAGGTAGTCGTAATAATCGCCGCCGACTTCCTCCATTGGCTGAAATGATGCGGCGATTTCGAGGGCTGGGTGTTCATCGATTGGTCCGCCGGGAAGCAGTGATTGTTGAAGGATCCGTGCAGTTTCGAGATCGTTCTCCAGCCGTTCTTTTTCCACCTGCTGCAACAGGAATGTTTCGCGTTCTTCGGTGTATTCTTTGATACTTTCGATCATTTGATTGAAATCACGGGCCAGTTCACCCAGTTCATCTCCGGAGACGATGGGGATGCGATAGGTCAGGTCTCCGCGATTCAATGCAGTGGTGCCATCTTTGAGTACTTTGACGGAGCGGTTGATGCGCCGGCTGATGAGAAAGGAAGTAGACAAAGAGAGAACGACGAGTGCGGCGAGGACGCCCAGGAGTCCGATGAGAATCATGAACAGGAGCAGGTTCCAGATATTGACGTTTTCGAGATTGAGGGAATCGGATGTGACGGTTCCGAAATCCAGTTTTACAGGCCGGTTTTCTTCGGACGATACCAGGCCGGAGGAATCCATTTGGTTGAGGATCAGGCTTTTCAGAAATTGGGTCCGGGTGCCATAAACCTTGAGTGTCGCCGCCAGTTCGATGGTGGATTGAACGGAAGGCAGGTAGAACATCGCAGCGCCTGCATTGAACAGATCTTCGCCCCGGGAGGATGTATCGATACCCGAACTGGCGATGAATGGTGCCGAGGGCCATGGTTCCCAGGGCAGACTTTGCCCCTTGACCAGCAGCAGTTCCATGCCTGTGGTATCCCGAACACGATTCAACATCGTTTCATCTACCTGGTACGCCAGCACCGCACCGGCACCTCCCGTATCCCGGAAGTATCCCGCAACCCAGAACTCCCATTCATCCCCATTACTGATGGAAATGAATTCCACGGTGCGGTGGCGATCGCCGTCGAGCCATCGAACGATTTCTTCGTGGATGTTACCGAAAGCACGTTCAGCGCCGTCGGTGAGCCTGACGAAAGCGACCCGACGGAACGGGACTTCACCGGGTGGTGGTGTTCCTAAACCCTGGAAGGCTTCATACAGTTTTTGAGCCTGGTATCCGGCTTCTGCACCGTATTGCCGGATAACGCGCTGGGCGGCGGTGGCATTGTATCCACCGACGAGGAAAACCACGCTGAATGCGGATAGAACTAAAAGCAGTGCGAATGGAATCATGAAGTTCAGCAGGAACGCCCATCGCAGACGGCTGCGGATATGCATGGGTTTCGAGAGACGCCAGATAACAACAAGAATGGCGGAATAGATGAATATCCTCATCAAAACCGATCCCAGAGCATACGTTCCGCCTGCCATGAAGCCGAAAACCTGTGGATCGAGAATGGGTCCCTTTGCCAAGTTCTCGATGGCAATCCAACCGGTCAGCAATGCGATCCCCGGGATGAGAAGCCGCTGAAAATCGGTTTTTTCGAGCCGGCCGGGCCATGAAAAAGGAGCGGCAGCGAGAAGAGTCATGAATGCCAGCACGTTAATGGACGGATCGCGAGTGATAAAGACCAGAAACAGGAAAAAGAGAAACACGAGTCGACCAAACCATGTTTTCAGAGCTGACATCAGACGGAAAACAGCAAATGCCGTGAGAGTAGCCAAGGGAATACTCACGGCAATGGCGACGAGTTCTCGGACGGATTCCGCCGGAATCAGGCACCGGATGGTTTCGATGGCAATGAAAACAGCGGATGGAACCAGGATATCACCGGTTGCGGAATGGGTATTCCGGATCACCGGCGGTTTACGGGATGTAGCGGAAAATCCAATAAATATGATACCGAAAAGGAAAAGAACCGGGTTAAAAAACGGAGATTCCGCTGCGCCGTAATGAGACAGGCACATGATCCCCGACCCCAACACGTAGGCGATGGAGCGTTCCTTAGGAACGTATCCGGTCAACCATTTCATGAGCAATCCGGTGTTTCGGTCCCGTTGAAAGCGTTGATGGCGTCCTGTTCGGTTTCGTATAGATCGGCGAATTGCAAGAGCCCCATTATCTTGAATGTTTTGGCAACGGTGGGTGTCAGGTCGGAAAAAGCCAGACGGCCTTTCTCCTGCAGGATATCTTCGATTATCTCGATCAGGATGGAGATGCCGATGGAGTTGACGATGGTTGATTCTCTTAGATTCAGGATCAATCCATGGATACCATCTCGAATCAATGAGCGGCATTCTTTCGCGATGATTTCTCCCCCCAGATTGTTGATGTATCCGGTGGAGCGAATGACTGCGAATGACCCGAAGTTCTGCGAGTTGACATTAAAATCAGCCATGAGCACCTTCCCTTATCCGTTCCGGCGTGACTTGTTTCACCATTATGACGGATGTCCCGGGATCCTCCTGCTCAATACGAACATCGTCCATGAGGTTGCTTATCAACATCAAACCCCACCCCCGTTTACGGGATCCCGTGCGCAGTTTCTTTTTCAGGTCCGGTGTCTCGACTCGGCGGATATCGAACCCTTTTCCCCGATCCCGCACCCGGATTTCCAGGCGATCGGAAAACAGCCGAAACTGCAAATAAATTTTGCGATCAAGACTGTGGGAATGTTCGATGGCATTAATACAGGCCTCGATCACGGCATGGCGAATCTCGTCAACTTGATCCGGTGAGAATCGGGACATGACGGCCAGCGTCTCCGCTGTTTTTGAAACAGCCAGTTCCATGTCGTCGATCATCGGAACCGTCACATAAATGTCTTTGACCATCTTCGTCTTCCTCAGATTGCTTTCTGTCGCCACAGCTTTAAAAATAGCAGTATCTCTCCTTACGATCAATCAGGACCTTTTGACAAACCGGTCGATTTAATGTCAACTGGTGAAGACAGAAACGACGGATTCAACGGGGAGCTATCTTACCCGTCACGGACACAATTGCTGGAGGAAACCGTATGAAAATCAAACGACGCGAACGGGACGATGTCATTATTCTCGATTTTTCCGGTGAGATAACAATCGGTAAGGGGGATGTCGAACTGCGCAAGGAAATATCCGACCTGGTCTTCTCCGAAAAGAAAAAGATACTGCTCAACCTGCGCAAAGTCGATTTCATCGATTCTTCGGGTATCGGAGAGATTGTGCGGAGTTTTACAACAATTCAGAAGAACGGCGGCGTGTTGAAACTCCTTCATCTCGAAGCCAAAGTCAGGGATCTGTTCACCATCACGCGACTGATCACCGTATTCGAAACGTTCGAAAATGAAAAAGACGCTGTTGATAGTTTCAAGGATTGATCAGGAGAAACGCCGATGATGCAGCCGGATCCCTCTCCGGTAACGCCGCAGGCACCGGAAACGTTCCTGGTGGAGTTGAACATTCCATCGGACATGGATCTAATCGATCTTGTTGTGGATCTCGGCACGTCCATGATCAGCTTGAAAGGATTCAGTGATGACGATGTTTCCGCAATTCGGTTTGCCATCCATGAAACGCTGGTCAATGCCATTCAATACGGTAATCAGGGGCTGATCGATGCCCGGATCACCGTCCGTTTCTATTTGAAAGGCGACTGTTTTTACACGGATATTGAAGACGAAGGAAGTGGTTTCGACCCGGATGCTTTGGCCAATCCGACATTGCCGGAAAATTTGTTGAAAGCCACGGGCAGAGGGATTTTTCTCGTGCGCAGTATGACCGAGGATTTCAAGGTCGAGAAGACACCGGGCAAAGGGGTTCGTGTAACGTTTTGTCGGCTGAAGCGTCAACAGCCTGTGGAATGACATTGTTCAGGAAGGAGTTTTATGATGAAAATCGCGGAAAAAATTCAGGTTGCTGATTGGAAAAATGAAAAGCATGTTCCTGTGATCGAGTGTCCGGATACCGTCAAACCCGGTGAGTGGATCGAGGTGCGGGTCGGGTTAAGTAAGGCTGTGGAACATCCCAATACGACCGAGCATCATATCCGATGGATCAAGATGATGTTCAGTCCCGACAATGACAAATTCGTTTACGATGTGGGAATGTTCACATTCAACGCCCATGGGGAGCATGCAGGGGGAGCAAACCAGGGTCCGGTCCACACGCGCGACCAGGCTGTTTTTCAATTTAAAACGAGCCTGCCGGGAACACTGCATGCCGTGGCCTATTGCAATATCCACGGGTTGTGGGAGTCCAGCAAGCGGATCGAAATTTAGCGTCTGATCGTCGCTCGGGACAATGCAGATCATCGTTTTCGGAGCAGAATCAAGTTCTCGCTTTCACCTGTGATGTGCGAAATCGTATCATAGACCGATCGACAAGCTTTCGGTGTCACCACGGGTGTCAGCCACCGGATCTGGCGTCGTAACCGGATGGTGTGGTCACCTTTTTCGATCCGTTGAAGACAAACAACATCTCCGGTCACGACCTTTTGATCGCTCGGCCACGCCAGAATCTCGTATTCGTCGGGAAACCTGTATTCGACCGTGAGTGTTTCAAGAGCGGGTGATCCCAGATCGATGGAATGCATCCGTCCGGGAGGAATCGGCGGTGCATCCCGGCGAATCGATTCAATGGGTATGTCCGTCACGGTCACAACCATCATGTCTCCGGTGATGAGTCCCGCCCAGTCCGCATGGAAGTGCAACGTCATATGATGCAATGTGTCATTGTTGCTCAGGTCGTTCTCCGCGAGTGTCATGGGGAACACGCCCCGATTCAATTCACGTGACCATGCTTGGAATCGTTCCCGGAGCGACCGGTTCTCGTTTTCGCACAGAACGGCCGCAGCATAATCACCGGAAACCGACCATTCCAGTTCACCGATTGCCGAGCCATCGTGCTGGACATTCATCCGCACATCCCGGCGACTGACCGACACGCCGGCCGGAGGCACCGGTAGCTCCACAGGTACGGCTCGTCCCTGTGAAAAACGGATTCCCCGAACACCGGCTCCATGAAAAAACCACCCGGCCGGGCCGCAGAAGTTCGCTGGATCCAGCCAAATCTCCCGCCCATCCGACCCGGAAACAACCACTGCGATACCATCCATTCCATCGAGCACCGGTACATCACTCGCCATCCGCCGCCGATCCCGCGGATAAACGACGATATCCGCATGCATATCCTGTGCGGCCATCAACGTTGCAAGCATTCGAGCTCCATCCAGCGGATCGGCATATTTTCGCTGCAGAATTTCGTCAATTCCCGACGGTCGATAGTTCCGCACATCCGGTGTCGTTTCGATTGGACGCAGCGACTCAGCCAGATATCGAAAACACCGGTCCACACCTCCGGATACACCGAAAGACGAGACAGGGGTTTGCACCAGCAACCCACCATCGATTCTCCTCTCCGCAATCCCCACGGGTGTCTCCCAGTTGAACCGCCGGTCAAACCACCGACCCAGCGCGTCCC